>NZ_JAFRJO010000043.1 GCF_017432245.1 Methanobrevibacter sp. | reverse complement strand
TTATTTTGTATGGGAATATTCAAGTCTTCCTGGTCCTTTCTCATTCTAGAATTCTTTCCAGCTGCTGTGATTACTGCTGAAACTGTAAGCATAATATTACCTTAATTAATAATTTCAATTGGAAAATTGAATAAATTTAATTTAAATTTTAATTGTTTGTACTGTTAGTTGAATTTGTGCTATTGGTATTATTAGCAATATAACTGTTAGGAATCATTTCATAAATGTCAGTGTAGATTCTCATTCCTGCACCGGAACCTTCAGTCCACATATTGATTTTAATAGGATATGATAATGTGTTGTTAATCTTGATTCCTGTAGATGGACTGAAACCATAAAGCACTGCATCACGTCCAGAATCCATACCTATAGGTAAACTGAATCCTAATGATAAGACAGCATTCCTAAGTGATCTTGCTGGAGGGCATACTCCATGAGTAGCCATACCGGATTCCGCTTCAGCTTCAGGAACTGAACTGAATCCTACTCCTTCTCTACCACAAGCATATGCATTTGATGGAATTACAGTACCATTCCATGCTTTTACAAACTGTTTTGCATTGAATTCCCTGTTTCTGTCGTTGTATTGTGGGTGAGAATCCAAGTAGGTATAAGTGCTTGCCACTTTTGTTTCAGTATAGTTTTCACCATAAACTATTACTGGAGAGCCTCCAGGATATTTAAGGGAATACTCATAAGCTTCTGGGAACTTTTCTCTTAACATATCAGGAGTGATATAAGATCTGTTGTCATTAATTCCATTAATACAATAATCTAAATTGTATTTGGAACCTTGATTATAATGATTATACCAGTATTTTAAGGTCTCTGCATTTACCCTTTCACCAGGAATTGTATCATTATTCATAGTTGATGGGTCAATATGGCCTATTGTTTGATTGGTTTTATTATTTATAATGTCTATTCCGTTTGGAACAATTTTTGCTTGAATATAAGGGCTGTTATATCCCCAAACAAAATCTCCAGGTGGATTTACAGTAATCTTATCATTATCTACAACCACATATCCAGGTCCTTCAAACTCATCAACTATACCATCTGAACTTACATTACCATAAAGCAATTCAGATGATGGGGTTGGAACTGCTCCTGTAGCAATTGAGAAAAAGGCATCTACAATTTCCCCATCTGTTATTTGGGTTATTAAAGAACCTAAATTGGAAACTATAGGATATTTGTCTATCTTGTTCTTATCTATTACATTATCTCCAGCAAATACAGTGCTTCCATTATCATACTTGGATATTTCACTCATATTCTGATGGTGAATAACTGTAGTTGCCATGGAGAGAGGTATTAGAACAATGATTATTGCAACTAATGCAACAAATATTTTAAATGAATTTCTTTGTGTTAAACTTCTTGAACTAATACTTACACTTCCTTTATTTAAATCTTAAATATTACTATGATCATGATTTTGCTTAAGTAATTATTATTGGAAATCACTTTATTTTATTCAAATAATAACTTATTTTCCTTAGAATTAATTGAATCGGAAATTTGCCTTAATCTCTCTTGTATCTTTATAATGTTTTCTTGGCCATTTCCTCCGATAAATATAGCTTTTTCATGTGAAAACTCTGCAACAAATGCTATGATTTCATCAAGATTATTTGCTATTTCAATTCTTCCTTTATAATTTAATGAATTTAATCTATATTTAGCTTGATCTAATGTATCTTCCAATCCTGGAAAGAGAATAATTGCCTCTGGATTGGCATTTACAACTTCATCCAATATATCAAATCTATGATTTTCATTATGTCTTGGAGTTCCTATGAATATCGCTTTGAAATCAACCTCATCCAATATTGGTTTAATTGCATCTGAATTATCTGATTTTCCAATATATATCTCGCAATCATTCAATTTTAATACTTCTAAACGACCTTTCACTGGCTTGAAATTCTCCAAAGAGTCTTTTATGATGCTTTCATCAATTGGAAAAACATTTTTATCTATAAATTTTGCTATAGTTTCACTAAGACCTGCATTTAATTTATTGAATTTACCGAATATATTCAAATCATATTCTGTTTCATCATATTCAATGCTTGATTTAGCCACTTCTTTAAATTCTTCTTTAAACTCTTGATTTTCATTTATGAGGATAGTTTTATCTTTAAAAAATTCTTTAAGTGACTCTTTATATCCTTCCATTGAACCATGAACATTCATATGGTCATTACCCATATTTGTAAGAGCAATCAAATCAAAGTCAAAGCAATAACTGCAGAATCCAACTGTCATATCGCAGACTTCAACAAGCAAAACATCGTAATCTCCATTGTCAGCTTCTAGGATAAGGTCGTAGTAACCTTCAAATCCACCACCTGCATTACCGCCAACTAAAACTTTTTTTCCTGCTTTTTCCAGGATTTCCTTAATCATAGTTACTGTAGTGGTTTTTCCATTGGTTCCGGTTACTCCTATAGTGAACATATTTTTGTGTTTTGTTATAACGTCACAAAGCAATTTATGGGAGTCTTTATAATGTTCAGCTATTTTGCTTCCCCATATGCTTGGGCTTAAAACAACTGCATCACATAGGTCTATTTCTTTCTGATTATTGAAACCTAAATCAATGGATAAATTTTCCTTAACGAAGTTGATTCTATCTTTTTGAGGAGAAATATCAACACTAGCAAGGGATATAGGCAAATTATCCATATCTATATTGACATTTAAATCTGTAGCATATACCTCCCAATTGTGTTTCAATAAGGAATTTAAAGCTTTTTTGCCTTCAACACCTAATCCTATAACAGCTGCTTTCATGATTTCACATATACGTTTTATATAGTTTTATATAATTTAACTAATATTTATATAATTT
>NZ_JAFRJO010000042.1 GCF_017432245.1 Methanobrevibacter sp. | reverse complement strand
TTATTAATCGTGGAGTTTTATATGAAATCTAAAATTGTAGTCATTGTTTTTATTTTAGGTAGTTTATACTATCTCTTGGCTGAAGCCATTAGTGCATTTTCATTTAATGACTTGTTGACTAATACATATCTTTTTCATACAATTTCAGAACTGGGAATTCCTAATATCAATTCTCCATTAGCCTTTCTAATGAATTCTGCATTTGTAATCATTGGTCTAACTTTCATATTTGGTAATTTCTACAAATTAAAGGATTTCATTATAAAAAATAAGGTTGTTTTCTATATTTTAACCATAGTTGCAGCTATTGGAGTGATAATTGTTGCTATGGTTCATGCAGGAAATCCTGTAACTGATGGTTTTCATAGCTTAGGTGCCATAATGGCTATTCTTGGTGGAAACATATTGCTCATTATCATATCAAGGTCTATGGATAAGTTTGAAACCTATCAAAAGGTCACTTTGGCCTTAGGGATCATTGGATTAATAGCATTTTGGATAATGTTCTTTAATATGGAAAGCCTTTACATGCCAGTATTTGAAAGATTATCAGTTTATACCTTGATTATCTGGAGTTTTATCAGTGGAGTTTATTTATTGAAGGAATGTTAAGGGTTTCTTATGGCAGTCAGCAAATCCAAGAGAATATTTTACTTAGATGCTCTAAGGGCGGTAGCTATTCTTACAGTTGTAGTTGTTCATGTCTATGCGGTTACAAGAATTCATGCAATTCCTTATTTTGAACCAGGTCCAGGTTTTAGATGGTTATTTTCTCAGTTTACAGGAAATAATCTCAGAATTGGTGTGAATCTGTTTTTAATGTTAGCGGGAGCATTGTCTCTTGGACGAGAATGGACCATCAAGGAATTTTTAGGAAAAAGAATTCCTCGTATTGTAGAGCCTTTCGTGTTTTGGGGATTGGTTTCAGGAACCATTGCAGTAATCATATCCTATTTTTTCGGTTATAAATTTATTTTTGCCTTTGATATAAATTCAATACTCTACTTCTTTTATGGTGTCTTTATGGCAAAATCACCTGGATTTTTAGCTAATTGGTTCTTCTGGATGATTTTAGGAACATATCTGATCATGCCTATTTTCAACAAATGGTTGCAGCATGCAGATTTGAAAGAAGCGGAGTATTTTCTTGCATTTTGGCTTATAACTTGTTTATTCACTTTCACCTTAAACATTGATTTTCCAATTAAATTAAGCTATTTCGTTAGTCCAATTGGTTTGGTGGTTGCAGGATACTATTTAAGGCATACACAGAGAAAAATATTGAATAATCCTTATTTTGCCTTAGCATTGACACTGCTGTCAGCATTCATTATCATGGGCATTGTCACTTATCTTTCCAGTCCAGGCAAATTCTACACATTAAACAGATATTCATTGCCTATTACCCTTGAGGTGATTGGTGTATTCCTATTGTTTAAGAACTTTAATAAGTTTGGTCTTGATTTAGGCTTCATTAGAAATGAGAACAGCTTATTTAGAAAGTCAGTTTCATTGATTGCTAAATACAGCTATGGAATTTATCTTATTCAAGGATTGTTCCTATGCATTTATCTAAAAATAGTGCCTTATTATGGCATTTACAGTTTAATGCTGATCTTATTTGTTTTAGTTGTACTCAGTTCAATGATAACAATGCATGTTCTAAATAAGGTAAAATATGTTAATAGATTTATAGGGTCTAAATGATTAAATCCTTATAGAGGTTATTAATTTATTTATATATTAAAAGTTACAAAGGTATACTTATGAATACAAACAGATTTGAAACATTTTTTGATGCAGTTTTAGCAATTATCATAACGGTTTTAGTGTTGAAATTAACTCAACCGGCATCTCCTACATTAGGGGCTGTTTTGGCATTGAATGCAAGGTTCATTACATATGCTATCTGTTTTTTAGTGATTTTTATAATTTGGTATGATAATCATAATCTGTTTCAGATCGTTGAAGAGATAGACCATAATGTCTTGTCAATATATGCTGTTCAAATATTTGCAATAAGCCTTCTTCCTTATTTTGCAACATGGGTGGCTTTGCATATCAACTCTATTGCAGCAGAAACAATGTATGGGATTGTTTTCCTTGCAATAGACATTCTGTATATTATTTCAATCAATGCCATTTATCGGGCAAATCCTTATAACACTGAATTAGGCCAATCTAATTTTATAAGCGTTTACAGTTACATTCCTATAGCAATAATGATTTTAGGATTTGTTCTCACCTATACAGTCTATGTGCCTGGAATCTATATTTGCGTTCTGCTTTCTGTTATATGTTGGCTAATATTTTCAAGACTGAAAAGCCCGGATAATGGTAGCACTGATAGGTTTGAAGCTTTCATTGACGCAATCATTGCAATCATAATTACAATAATCGTGCTTGAGATTCCTATGGTTGCAAACGGTTCATGGGATGCATTCCTTGATATCAAATTGGAGTTTATAGTTTATGCTGTAAGTTTCATGGTATGCTTTAATTTCTGGAATTACAACAATCATCTTTTTAGCATTGTCAATAAGGTGAATTCCAGGGTTATTTGGATAATTGGCGTTGCATTGTTCCTATTGTCATTAATTCCATATCTGACTGTATTTGTAAGTTTTAATCCTGATTCATTCTTCCCTAGCTTTTTATATGGATTGGACTTTGTCTTGATAGTCTTCACTTCACTCATAAATACAAAGGCTTTGAAGGATTCAGATCCTGCAAATATTGCATTGCAAGTTGCTTTGGAAGACAATAAACCTCTTATTTCTATGGTAGTGTTGGTATTGCTTGGAATGATAATAGGATATTTCGTTTATCCTTTAGCTGTTGTCATAGCATGTTTAGTTTCCATAATCACTATGTGGCTACTAACTTAAATGATACAATGCTTTCTAAATTTCTATCTTTTTAATTATTATTTTTAAAATTTTTTCTAGAATTATTATTCTTTTTGTTTTCTATTTTTTTAATCTCATTTTTTGATTTAAATAGTGATTATGCTCATTAAATCATAATTATTATATATAATATAAATCAAAAATAATAATGTATATTAAATAACTTAGTAAATTATCGTATAGTTTATAAGTTATTTAGAAGTATTTAGTTTGATTAATAATTTAATTATTTTATATTAGCTATTAATTCAAGTAATTAATTATTATAACGATTGGTTATTAATGAATAATTATTTTTTAATAGTTAATTGCTATAATAGTTAATTATTGTTCTTATATTATGAATTAAAGCTAAATATGTACTGCTATTGACTAAAGTGTGTGAATAGTAAATTTTTATTACTGAGGTGTTTTAATATGAAAACTACTGTTAGTGTTATCAAAGCAGATATTGGAAGTGTTTCTGGACACTGTGTATCACATCCTGCATTAATGGAAAAATGTGATGAAGTATTATCTGGTGCTTTAGAAACTGGTATTCTTGAAGATTATTACATTACCCGTTGTGGTGACGACATTGATTTGATCATGACTCACAGAAACGGTGAATTAAACGAAGAAGTTCACAAAACTGCATACGATGCTTTCCTTCAAGCAACTGAAATTGCTAGAGACTTAAAATTATACGGTGCAGGTCAAGACTTATTGACTGACACTTTCTCTGGAAACGTAAAAGGTATGGGTCCAGGTTGTGCAGAAATGGAATTCAAAGAAAGAGGAAGTGACCCTGTAATCGTTTACTGTATGGACAAAACCGAACCAGGTGCATTCAACTTACCTATATTCAGAATCTTTGCAGACCCATTCAACACTGCTGGTCTTGTAATTGACCCAAGCTTACACGATGGATTCAGCTTTGAAGTATTCGATGTAATGGAACATAAAAAAGTTATCTTAGACTGTCCTGAAGAAATGTACGACTTACTTGCATTAATCGGTTCCACTGGTAGATATGTAATTAAAAGAGTATTCAAGAAAAACGGTGAAATCGCAGCTGCAGTAAGTACTGACAAATTAAACATGTTAGCTGGTGAATATGTAGGTAAAGACGACCCTGTAGCTATTGTAAGAGCTCAATCCGGTTTCCCAGCAAACGGTGAATGTGTAGAGCCATTTGCATTCCCACACATGGTAAGTGGATGGATGAGAGGATCCCACAATGGTCCTATGATGCCTACCAGCCAAGAAGAAGCTAACCCAATCAGATTCGACGGACCTCCTAGAGTTGTAGGTTTAGGTTTCCAAGTAACTGATGCTAAATTGATTGGACCTGTAGACTTATTCGATGACCCTGCATTTGATGAAACCAGAAGACAATCTGCAAACATTGCTTCCTACATCAGAAGACATGGTCCTTTCGAACCACACAGATTACCATCTGAAGAAATGGAATACACTTCATTACCTGGTGTAATGGAAAAATTAGAACCTAGATTCGAAGACATGGATGACTAAGTCATCTATTTCTTTTCTTTTTTTATTTAATTTTTATTAGTTTTATATCGTTAGAACAATTTGTAGGGGGAAAATTATGACTTTTTGTCCAAGTTGCGGAGCAGAAAGAAAAGAAGGAAGTAAATACTGTCATAACTGCGGATATGATTTTGGAAATGTAGGTGCTGAAGAAACTACAAATTTAAATTCCAATACAGTAACTCAAAATTCCATTCCTAATGTTCAATCTGAGAACTCATATACTTTTTCTAAGATTTTAGGTTATATATGTGCAATATTAATACCTTTATTTGGAATTATTTTTGGTATTTACTTAATTACTCGTGATGAAGCGGATGCTAAAAAACATGGAAAGCTAATTATTGGACTTTCTATAGTTATATGGATTCTTTCTTTCATGCTTATGAACATGTAAATTTTTAATTTATTTTTTACTTTTTCTCTATTTTTTAAATTTTCATTTTTCTTATTTTTCTAAAAACATAGCTATTTCTCGTGTTTCATTTCCTAAAAGATCTGAATTTTTCATATCGCAATAATAATTGAATCCTAATTTTTCCAGGACTCTTTTTGATTGGTGGTTTTCATACCTGCAGCTTGCATGGATTTTACTAATTTCCAAATCTTCAAAGGCATGTCTAATAAGTTCTTCAGCTGCTTCAGCGACTAATCCTTGACCCCAATATTCCTCGCCAATCCAATAGCCCAATTCAACACCATCGTCTCCCCAGTAGTGGTTGGTGTTTGGATAGAATAGAAGCCCTACACAACCTATTGCATTGTCGTCAAGTGTTATGGCATAAGTTTCCTTTTTGGAAAAAACAGTTTTTATAATTTCTAAGCTTTCATCAACACTTTTGTGTGGTGGCCAACCTGCAATAGGTCCTATTTTAGGATTCTTTGCAAAATGGTATAGACATTCTGCATCACTTTCCTTCCATGGCCTTAGGACTAGTCGTTCTGTTTTTAGAATCATATTAAAAATTTTATCCAATAAATTATTTATTGTTTATGATTTGTGAAAATTAGCAAAAAAGTAATTAGTAAAAAAGTAATTTGATAATTGTAGTTAAGAAATATAAAAAAGATTATAATTAGTAAAAAGAGCATAATTAGTAAAAAGAATAAGAAGTAAAAAGAATAAGAAGAAAAAAATAAAAAAAGTAAAAAATTATATTGCGCCAAGTTCATCTAATTCTTGGATAACAATATCATGAGAAATTTTAGTCATGATTTCTCTAATCAATACATTTTTTTTACCTTTATTAGTGTAACCGTTTTTTTCCAAGATATTAATTAATTGTTCTTCAGTAAGATCTTCTAAGATAATTCTAATTTCAGTAACATCAATATCTGTCATAATAGACATCTCCCATTTTTAATCCAAATATTTTTTTTAAATTTAATTTTGAAAAATTTTATTATTAAGTTTACAATTTTTTAAAATTTAAAATTGTTCTTAATCACTTGAATAAATATTTATATATGAAAGTATTTAAATTTTTAGTTTTTATTCTATCAAATAGTTTGTATATTTATGAATGATTTTTTTCCATTTTCTTGAAATTTTCTAAAATTTCAATCAAAAAACCATCCAAATTTTTGAAATTTCAATTTGATAAATATTTTAGATATAAAGTTCTATTATTTTATAGTTTACGATATAAAACTATCATTTAATTAATCGAATATTTAATTAAATTAATCCATGAATCATCCTTAGTGCATCGAGTAAACCGTGGCTATATTCAATACAACCAAAAGCAGTTCTTGTGTCTTTTTTCTCAAGGTAATATTTTGAATCATTCCAATAATCGACTGCCCTATCATAAACTTCCTTTTCTTTTCCTTCGAACTTGATGTCTTCAACTTGTTTCAAGTTTCTTTCAAGTTTTGCAATATCAATTGCAATTTTCTCTTCACTTTCAAGATCTTTCATTTCATATGCTCCGAACAATTCTAAATTTTATTTTTGAAATTTTTTGAGAATCTATTTTTTAAAATATTAATATTGAAAATTTTTATCTTAATCTTTTTTGTCTATGTCTTTGGGGTCCATTCAACATTTTCCATACATGCACTATTCTTTGTGCAACTGTAAAGTATGAAAGAATCACAAGTATGTAAATGAAATATGTGAATATGATGTTTGAATGGAATATTACTGCAATAACTGCACCTAACATTAAGATTATCATTCTGACTGCACGTTCAGCTATTCCTATATTGCACTCAACCCCTTGGGATTCTGCTCTTGCCCTTACATAACTGACTGTAATTGCTGAGTGAATAGCTAAAACACCTACAAACCAGTGGCAATATCCTCCAAATATGATACCTATGAAAATGATTGCATCTGCAAAACGATCCATTGTTGAATCCAAGAATGCTCCAAATGGACTCGCTCTATCATGATATCTTGCAACAGCTCCATCAACAACATCTAAGAATCCGCTGAGAAGGATAAATAATGCCCCTCCTATCAGATTGCCTGTAGCAAAGAAAAATGCTGAGATAATTGCCAAAAATGGGGAGATTACGGTTACAATATTTGGATTAATATTCAATCGACTAGCTAAAGGTTCTAAAAATTTTGTAAGATATGGTCGTAAACTATTAAGCATAATTTTATTATATTGATTAACTAATATATATTTAATTAGATTATCTTAGTAAAGTTTAAGATTTAAGTTATGAAATTTTAATAGTATATTCAATCTATTTTGGTGAATTTATGAAAATATTTAAGATGAGTGGCGAAAATCCTGATATGGATTTAATCGGTGAAGCTATTGAGATAATGGCAAATGGAGGAATCATACTCTATCCTACAGATACCGTTTATGGATTGGGAGCAAATATTTTCAATAATGATGCAGTTAAGAAAATCTATGAAATTAAAAAAAGGGATTCATCAAAGCCATTGTCTGTATTGGTTCAGGATACAAGCAGTTTGGAATTGATTGCAGACTTAAATAAGGATTCAAGAGCTATTGTCAATAAGTGGCTGCCTGGACCATTTACCTTTATTCTAAACAAGAAAAAAGTGGTTTCCCCATATGTCAGTGCAAGCACTAAAGTTGGAGTGAGAATTCCAGATTATAAGATTGCCAGATTGCTCGCAAGCCTGTTTCCTATAACAACCACAAGTGCAAACCTTACAAATGAATGCACATTATCCAATCCTCAGGATATTCTAAAGCAGATTGGAAATGATATTGATTTAGTCATTGATGTTGGTGATTTAGGCGATGCAAAGCCATCTACTGTCATTGACTTAAGTTCATCCAAGCCAACATTGGTTAGAAACGGATTTGATTCAAATGATATGGATTCATTAAAAGAGGATTTGGAGAAACTGGTTTAGATTAATGCTCTTTTGTTATTTTTACAATATTATTATAATATTTGCATGAAGATGTAAATTGAAATTAAGAAAAAAATTAACTTTAAATATATCCAAATAAATATTATGTTTACAGAGTAAAATTAAAAAAGTTATTATATTATTCTATATTATGAAGGGAAAGAAATGAAAATATTATCAAACATGACAGATCAGGAAAAGATTTCCACTAACTCTCCTTTAGATGAATTATTGGATGGAGGAATTGAGAAAAGGACAATTACACAAATATACGGCCCTCCAGGTGTAGGTAAAACCAATATTTGTCTAAATATAGCTATTGAAGTAGCTAAAAGAGGAAAAAAAGTAGTTTACATTGATACTGAAGGTGGAATATCAGTAGATAGGATAAGACAAATTTCAGGAGAATATTTTGAAACTGTTGCAAAGAATATCATTGTATTTGAACCTACTTCATTCAAGGAACAGGAAGAGGATCTTGGGCTTATTGAATCATGGATATCTTCAAATAGTGCAGATGTTGAACTTATTATATTGGACTCTGCTGTTGCATTGTTTAGGGTTGAAGATGATAGCACAAAATCTCACCTTTTGGGAAAACAGATGCAGATGCTTTCTGCACTTGCTATCAATCATGACCTCGCTGTTCTTGTTACAAATCAGATTTATGCTTCATTTGATGAGGAAAGTGAAGAGGATTTCTCTCCTGTTGGTGGTACAATCATTCAATACAGGAGTAAAATCATCATTGAACTAAAACGTGAAGAGGGAACTAATCAAAGAATAGCTCTTTTAAAAAGGCATAAGTCAAAAAGAGAAGGATTGGCTGTTCACTTCTTGATTACTAATAATGGAATTGAATAACTCATTTCCTTTATCTTTTTTATTTTTTAACTATTTTTAACTAATCTTTTTACTAATTTTTACTAATTTTTAGCAATCATTTCTCTATTCTTATTACTTTTTTTATTTTATTTATTAATTATAATCATTTTTAAGGAATTTAAGCTATTTTTTATTATTTTTATAAATAATTTTATATGTTACTTTTAATAGATAATATAATGTTGTATGTTTATTTGAAAACATAATCAGTTTAATTTTTAAAAAACTGATACTGATAAAATTATTATTTATAAAATTATTTTTAAATTTTTAATTAAGATATAGGATTTGTGATAAGATGATCCAAAAGAAGAAATATGCAAAAGCAGCTAAGATTATTCCAGATGGTTATGAATCTGCAAACCACTTTTTTGAAGCTGTTTTTAAGGATAAAGAAATGATTTGGATGGGTCAGAATACAAATGAATTGCATATTGGTCACAATGAGGATGTACACAAGGCAATGATTGATTGCATCGGTAGTGACGAATACTGCAAGTACCCACCTCCAGAAGGATTTACAGAACTGCAATCTTTGATTTTAAAAGATTTGGGCTTGGAAGACTTAAGTATATATGTTAACGCCGGCGCAACCGAATCTTTATACTTAGCCATGAATGCGGTTTTATCTCCTGAGGACAACGTTATCACACCAGATCCAGGATATCTCATTATTGATAACTTTGCAAGCAGATTTGCAAATGAAGTAAGACAAGTCAAGATTTACAGTGAGGAAAACAACTATAAGTTAACCCCTAAGCTTGTAAGGGAAAATATGGATGAAAACACTAGAGTAATTCTTTTAATCGATCCGTTAAACCCACTTGGAAGCTCTTACACTGAAGAGGAAATCAAGGAATTTGCAGAAATAGCTATTGAAAATGACATATTCCTCTTGCATGATGTGACTTACAGAGACTTTGCATACAATCACACCCTTTGTGCTAAATATGCTCCAAACAACACTATTACTTGCTACAGTTTCTCCAAGATATTTGGTATGGCAGGTTTAAGATTAGGGGCTATCATTTCAAGCGCAGAAGTTATTGATGTAGTAAAAAGCATTATCATTAACGATGTAGGTACAAATATGGTTGCACAAGCTGGTGCACTTGCCGCTCTTAAATCCAAAGATGAGTGGATTGATAGGGTTAGAGACACCACTTTTGAAAATCAAAAGATAATCAAGGAAGCAGTTGACCAGTGTGAAGGAGTCTTTTTACCTGTTTATCCATCAAGTGCAAACATGATGGGAATTGACTTATCAGGTGCAGGAATAGATCCTGAAGCCATGTCTTCATATTTGATTGAGAAAAAGGTGTTCACCAGACAAGGTTCCTATACAAGTAATACCTTTGGTCATAACTACTTGAGAGTAAGCTATTCAATTGATCCAGAAAAGGTCAAGGTATTTGCTCGTGAATTTGTACTTGCTGTTGAAGCTTTAAGAACTAAATAATTTTTTTATTTAGTTTATTTTTTCTTTTTTTTACTAATTTTATAATTTTTTTATAAAATGTTTATTTTATCTTATTTTTTGATTTAATCAATTTTAAACTATTTTTTATTCTTTTCATGTAATTTCATGTAAATTAATTCGTATAGTGTAAAACTTTAAAATTGATGAAAATTGTTATTTTTTTATGAATTATTTTGAAAAAATTTTTTTAAAAAAAGTAAAATAAGTTTTTAGAAAAAATCTAAAAACTTTAATATATTGTTCGCTAGTTTAATTTAACTAGTCTTTTAAGTAGTAATACTCACCTTGCTCTTTCTGTTCTCTGTCAAGGTAAGAGTCATATTTATTCACTCTAGGACGTTTGGTTTCCTTATCTCTTCTAAAGGTAATGTCCAAGTCTCCCAAGAACTGGTTCATGCTTGTTCTCAAGTCTGCTGGCTTGGAAGCATAACCATTGAGTCCAGGTTCTCCACTGAATACCATTGCCCTATCTGAAATGTAATCGATAAACACGATATCG
>NZ_JAFRJO010000041.1 GCF_017432245.1 Methanobrevibacter sp. | reverse complement strand
TTTTTTATTTCTATTTTTATTTTAATTTCCATTTCTATTTTTATTTTAATTTCCATTTCTATTTTTATTTTAATTTCCATTTCTATTTTTATTTTAATTTCCATTTCTATTTTTTAATTATTTTTCAATTTTAAAGGTCTGAAAAATAGTTACCTTTATATATAGTTTTGAATATAAATATATACATTCTTATTTTATCTTGCAGTAAGAATCATTAATTAACTTGCTTATTTATGAGAATTTATTCTCATTTTAAAAAAATAAATCAAAAATAAATTTTAATAATTATTTAAAAAAATTATTATTAAATTTATCTCTTATCAAGCAAAGCGGAAGCTTGTTTTTTGAGTTTCATATTTTAGAAAAATTATTCCATTAGATTACTTTATGTAAATTTAGCTTGAAAATCTTTTGGAAATAAAAAATTTAATAATTACATAGATTACGGAAAATAATATAAGGAGATATTGTTATGGCTATTTGTCAAGGAAAATCAACCAGATCTCCATCTGGTGCTAGAAGAGTTGCAAACCGTGGTAAAAGGAAATCTGAATTAGGTAGAGAATCTGCAGAAACCAGATTAGGTGAGAAAAAATTAAGAAAAATCAGAACCCGTGGTGGAAACGAAAAACACAGATTAGCATTTGAAAACCAAATCAACGTTATTGATGCTGACGGTAAAGCTCACACTGTAGAAATCTTAAACGTAATTGAAAACAGTGCTAACCCTAACTACGTAAGAAGGAACATCATCACCAAAGGGGCTATTGTAGAAACCGAATTAGGTCACGCAAAAGTTACCTCCAGACCTGGTCAAGATGGTGTTGTTAACGGAGTTATTGTAGAATAATTTTATTATTCTATCTTTTTTTATTTATTCTTATTTTAACACTTTTTACTATTTTTACTACTTTTAGTTTTTTTACTATTTTTTTAAATCATTATTTTGATTTTAATTTTTTTATAAATTGGAAATACTTATTTAATATTAATTAAATATATTATAATGTTATAAACTATTGAAGATATTTAAAAATCTTTAAAAAAGTTTAGTTATTTAAATTGCTAATTATTTATTTTAATTATTTACATTAAGGAGATAAAATGAAAATAGGAATGTCACATGGTGCTGGTGGAGAGGTTATGGGAAACTTAATCTCACAAACCATTCTTAATAATTTATCAAAAAAATCAGTTGAAGGAGGATATGGTTTAGATGCATTAGATGACGGTGCTACAATCCCTCTTGGCGATTATGAAATTGTTGTAACAACTGATGGTCATACTGTTAATCCATTATTCTTCCCTGGTGGAGATATAGGAAGAATTTCAGCTGCAGGAACTATCAATGATGTTTCTGTAATGGGAGCAAAACCTTTAGCTATTTCAAATGCTATGATTTTGCAAGAAGGTTTTCCAATTGAAGATTTGGATAAGATCATTAAATCTTTAAGCGATACTTGTGAAGAAGCTGATGTAGCTGTTATTACTGGGGATACTAAGGTAATGGAGCAAGACAAACTTGATGGTATTGTTATTGTAACCACAGGTATTGGAATCGCTAAAAAAGGAGAAGTTATTAAAGATTCCACTTTAAGTGTTGGAGATAAGATTATCATTACAGGTAGTGTTGGAGACCATGGAATGAGTTTAATGTCCTTTAGAGAAGGATTTGGTTTTGAAACTGAATTGAAATCTGATGTAGCTCCAATGTGGGGAATCATTTCCAAAGCTCTTGAAGTAGGTGGAGTCACCGCTATGAAAGACCCTACCCGTGGTGGCCTTGCTAACTGTATCAATGAAATGGCACGTAAATCCGGTGTTGGAATCATGCTTAAGGATGATGCAATTCCAGTTAAGGAAGCAGTTAGAGCAGCTTCTGATATGTTAGGTATTGACCCATATGAAGTGGCTAATGAAGGAAAAGTTTTAATGGGTGTAAAGGCAGAAAAGGCTGAAGAAGTTTTAGCAGCAATTAAAACTGACAAATACGGTAAAGATGCAGCTATTATTGGCGAAGTTATTGATGATGATAAAGTATTGATTGAAACAGGAATTGGTGGAGTAAGAATTTTAGAAACCCCTATAGCAGATCCTGTTCCAAGAGTATGTTAAATAGATTTTAAATATTTAAGATTAAGTTTTAAAATTAAGATTAAAAATTTAAGTTTATGATTAAATAATAATTAATCAGATGGTGATTTGATGGACTTATTCGGTAAAAGAGTTGTAGCATATATCCTTGATTTCTTTGTAGTTTCTGCTTTTATGTGGATTTTATCTTATTTCGCATATTTCTTTATAAACTACTTCTATATGTTCCAAATTTACCATTATTTTGTATTCATTCTTCCAATTTTAATTTTATTGTATTTTACAATTTTAGAGAAGAATTTAGGTGCAACTGTTGGTAAAAGGTTGATGTTTATTGAAGTTAAATCAGTAGTGCCAAGAAGGGGAAGACTTGGAAGAGATTACTCCATAACTTATTCTCAAGCATTGATAAGATCTCTTTCAAAGATTTACTGGTTCCCAATCATTTTTGATGTAATTCTTGGAAGAATTACAGGTAAAACAAGACTCTTGGATGGAATTACAAGAACTACAGTTATTGAAGAGGATACTGATGTGTTTTTCAGTAGAAGATAATTTTTAATTATTTTTATTGTTTTTATTTTTTCTATTTCTAATTTTTTTAATATTTAGTTTATATTAGGTTTTTTAAGATATTTTTATATTAATGGGGATTTTATGGAAAATAAATTTATTATAGATGAATATAATATCTTAGATTTTGAACTTCATGAAAATTATAAGATGGTTCGGATTATTGATGAAAAAGCTAATTTTCCAATAAGCTGGCTAAATACTCAAGGATACTGCGAATACAGTTTGTATCTTGAATATTGTCAAGGAGTTAGTACAGCACCTACTCGCGAGATGGTTGAAGGAACTCATGGGCATGCTGTATTAGAGGAAAAATTTAAGGAAACAGCTCAGCCATCAACTTTCCAGGATGCTTTTGAATTGTCTAAGGAAGAGGAAATTTTATCCAGGGAAATGTTTGTTATTGACACAGAAGATGGAATTCGCGGTTTTATCGATGAAGTTCGCATGGGTCCTGATAAGATAATCATTATTGACGATAAACCTGGAAATAGGGCTTATCCATCAACAATTAATCAAGTTCGTGCTTACTGCTTAGCTTTTAAAAACATGATTGGTGATGATAACCGTACAATCATTGCTGCATTAAGGCAAAGGGGAACAGATAACATATTTTGGAGCGAAGAATTCAATGAAAGCAATGAACAGAACATTAAATACACAATCAATTTTTTACATAGGTTAATTGATGATAAAAGAGACCCAATCCCTACTAAAAACCCTAATAAATGTAGAAAATGCAGATTCCAAAGTTATTGTGAAGAAAAAGCTATTTAATTACTAAATAGTTTTTTGCTCTTTTTTTAAAAATAGTTTTTTTTTGCAATGAGTAAAGTAGTATAAAAAAAGAAGAGAATTTAAAAATATATTGAAAATATATTCTTAAATTTCCATATTTGATTTTTTAGCGTCTATGACTTGATAAGGAACATTAGCATCTTCCAAGTCTTTTGCTATGTTTTTGCTCATGTCTCCTATTGAAAGAATCAAGACATTTAATCCTTTTCTAACTGCAGATTGAGCTGCTTCGCTCACTCCAAATTCAATGTCTACAGGAATATTTAAAGCATCAGCTATTACATGTGAAGTAGTTCCAATTGCTGCAACCTTGTCAATTGAGCTTAATCCATAGTTTTCATATTTTCCATCATAGATTTCCTTAATTAAATCAATATCAGTTGATCTTGATCCTCCTTGTTTTATTGGAGGCAATGAGATTATTAGGATTTTGCTTTCTTTGATTTCAATAATTCCTTTTAGATTGGTTAAAGGAACATCAAATCCTTTTTTAGTGTCCAATATTACATCAGCATAAGCATCAGTCTGTGCATTGATTGAAGCGTATAATCTGCCATCTTCCATATACAAACCTACTTCGTCACCTTCCTTCAAGTCTTCCTTAGCTATTGCTGGCCAGGTAGATTTATAATAGGTCATGGTTTCAAGAACACTGTCAGAATACTTTCTTAAGGTTATTGCATCTTTTTTGACTTTAGCAATTCCCTTTTGGGTAATCTTATATGGTGCTCTACCATCTTTTGATGTAATGTATTCAAGTTCAGTCAAGATTTTTATATTTTCAGAAACCGCTTGAATTGTAATTCCTAAACGTTCAGCTAAATCCTTTTGCTTAAGATTTGGTTCTTGCTTAGAGATTTCCCCTAAAATTTGAAAATGAGTCAATGCCCCTCTTTTTTGTAAGATTTCCATAATAATCACTTCTGTTTTTTATTGAAAGAATTAATTATTTTCAGTTAATAGTTATTTTGTCTCTTTTAATATTTAAAGTTTATTTTAGTTTTTTATAAAGTCTATTTGAATGTAGTTTTTTTTTAAAAAATTTTATTAAAAAAATAGTTTTAAAATGAGTATAAATAAAAGTAGTCTTAATAAATGCATATATAAAAAAATAGTATTAAAAATAATAAATTGGTATTGAATGATTAATCAAGTACCAATTTTCCTTCTAATTTTTCGTTCATTGAATTTATAAATTCATCTCTTTTTTCCTTAGGTATGTATGCTCCACAAGCAACATCATGGCCTCCTCCATTTCCTCCTAAGTTTTGAGCAACTTCCCTAATGATTGAACCGAAATGAACTCCATCATATGCCAATAGTTTAGAGCAGCGAAGTGAAATTTTTAAATCTTCATTTTCTTCACTTACCTGTGTAAATGCAATCATCGGTTTTCTCCAATCTCCATGACTTAGAGACATTCCAGCAATTGTACCAACAACATTGCTCCTTATTCCATCACCATCGAAGTATTGCAAGTTTTTCTTTTGAATTATTGGCTTAGATTTTCCAATTTCTTCTACATTTGTCCTTAAGTAGTACCTGTGGTCTTTTGAAATTTCGGCGAGTTCATCAAGAACCACTGCCCTATTGCTTTCAATATCCATTGATAAATTGTTTTCATTTATGATTTCATTTCGCTTTATAGTTAAATCCAATAGTTTTAAAGCAACTTCCGGCCTTTCATTTCTAACACATGCATTCATAGCGGTGGAAAATTCAGATGCATCCCTTAAGAAAGTATATTTTTCTTCATTTGCAAATTCATAGCTTTCGCCCATGACTAATTTTGGAGCATGAATTGCATATCTGCTAGGGATTGCTCTGGTAATCATATTGATTAATTCTTTAATTAATTTGAATTTGTCTTCTTGACTTAAATCGCAGGCTCTTATGGATGTGTCATTTTCAGGGTTTCTAGTGTTTATATCAAGTCTTTTTAACAAGTCCAATGCCTTATTTTGATCATTTGTAATTTCCAATATTACATCGCTGAAATATGACAATGCAACAAACAGAGGTCTTGTTTGCCTACCATATAATGATAAGTCATTTTGAATTACTTTCAATAATCCCTCTTCTTCAGCATCTTTGATGATAGTTCTGTTTAAACCTTCCAGTCTGCCGGTTTTACCATTCTGTATATCTCCAATAGCAGCTAATATTCCAATCCAACTCAAATCCTTGAAACCAAACTCTTTAGCAAGAAGATAACAAAGACCTCCTCCGCAAATTTCCTGGGAACCATCTATTCCATGAAAAATGGGATTTATTTCTAGATAAGTATAATCTACTGTATCACAGTAATTAATGTCTCTTAGTGGAGGATGGTGATCAAGAATAAGTATTTTAGAGTCTTCAGTTGCATTTTTATCAACCGGCTGTCCAGATCCTAAATCTGAGAATATTGTTAACTCATGTTCTATAGGGACATTTTCCAAAACATCTAAGTTAACAATTTCAATTCCAAAATCCTTTTTTCCAATCTTCTTTAAAATGCCTGATAAAATTGCTCCTGAGGATATTCCATCACAGTCAGTATGGCTATAGATTTTTATATCATTTGAAGTTTCTATGAGTCTTTTTGCTTCTTCATATCTTTTTTTCATTTCTGGTGGTATGTTTGTCATTTTAACGCCTTTATTTTCTTTTTCCTTTTTTATTTTTTTTATTGGATCTATTTGCTTGTTTAGTTTCTCTCATTTGCTTGATGGTGTTTGATAAATTGATTAGAATTTCCTTTTTGCTGTCATCACTGCTGATTATGACTCTTCCAGATTTATTATACCATTCTCCTGGATATGCCCTATCCTCTTCAGCATAGTATTTGTATCTTAATTTTTGAGTTGCCTTAATGATTTCCTTAATTCTTGGTTCAGGGATGGCATACTCTTTAGATATTTTTCTTCCTTCATTCAATGATTTTTCGCAATCAAGATATATTGGCCAAATCATAACATCTTTCATATTTTCACCTCTTTAAGTTTTTTCATTCTTTTTCTTACTTATAATATGTTAGCATAATATTTAAAAATTATTTATTTTAAATAATTTTTTATATTTTTCATTTTTTTCTGATAACTCATTATGATGATGTGTTTATTTTTTTTATTTTATTTTTTATGAAAATGATTAGGATTTGATTTTTAGCAATGTGTTAATAAGTTTAAGAATTAACTTGTATTTCAATCCACTTCCATTTCCATTTTCCATTAATTTTATCTCATTAAGGAAAACTTTATTTTCTTCTTTTGAATTATCTCTGCTTAACCACAGCTTAATCCAATTTAATAGATAAGGATTCAAGAACAGATTCTTATTTTTGATATCATATTCATCGCAAAGCTGGCTAGACATTCTATAAGCTTTTATGGAATCGTAAACTAATCTGAAATTAATGTTTTTTGTAATGGATTTCTCTTCATCTTCCAATCTCATGAAATAATTGTAAACAATCTTATCATTCAGGAACAGAATTCCATTTTCGCTTTTAAAATAGGATTCCAATAGGAAGTTCAAGTCTTCAGCAGATATGCAGTCTGGAAATTTAATGTCATTGCCTTTTATTAAGTCTGCATTGTATATTTTAGTCCAAAATGATGGCAAAATTTTTAGAATAACAATTTCATCCTCATTTTCCGCTTTTATGTCTTTAATAAGTATTTCCTTATTATTTTCCTTATTTATGGGCTTTCCATAAAAGAAACGACTTATGATATTTTTCCAAATAAAACCTAAAAATCCATCCAATTCAGATCCTTCCACCAAATCATCCAGATAATCATCATATGGATCTTCCAAACTATCTATGTAAGGGGTGTATGATTTTCGTATAACACCCTTTTCCACGTAATGTCTCAAGTATCTTCCAAATGCAATGTCACAATCATATTCTCTTATTTTATTGTATAAAGTTTCGCATGCATCCAATGGAAAAGTGTCATCTGAGTCAATGAACATAATATATTCTCCATTAACACGGTCTAATGCAATATTGCGGGGACCAAATGCTCCACCCATATTTTCCAATAGGTGTATTGACTTAATTGTTTCCTTATTGGTTTCGGCATTGATTCTTGCCTTATACTCTTCAATGATTTCCTTTGTATTGTCAGTGGAATGATCATTTGCTATAATTATCTCTAGGTTTTCAATCCCGATGCTTTGCTTAATGACAGAATCTAAAGTAATGGGAAGATATTTCTCTCCATTGTATACCGGTATGATTATGCTTATCTTAAATTGGCTTATAGAAATTCCTCCTTTACTTAGATTATTAATTCATATTATTCAATTTATAAAAATCATTGTTTTAATTTTGATTGTTCAATTCCTTAAACATCAAGTCAATCATGTCTTTCACTGTGTATCTTTCAGGATAAATGTGCTTTACATTGTACTCATCAAGTATTTTTCCAGTTATTGGTCCAATAGCTACAGTAAGTGTTGAGCTTGATAATTTTTCAACCAATTCATCCTTTTGATTATCTTTAGCTGTCTTGAATAGATTCACTACAGTTAATGGGCTTGTAAATGTTATCCCATCTATCTTTTCTTCTATTATTTCTTGGATTAAGTTTTCAATATCAGTTTTGTTTTCTGGAATGACTGACTTATAGCTTTCTGCCAAGATGACTTCAGCCCCCATATTTTTAAGTTCTTCAGGTAAAATAGTCCTTGCAGAAAATGTACGAGGGACTCCAACAATTTTATTATTTAAGTCGATTCTTTTAAATTCTTCAATGAGTCCTTCAGCAGTATAATCTTTTGGTATGATATCTATATGGAGTCCTTTATTCATAGCTACTTCTGCAGTTTTAGTACCTATAGTTGCAATTTTGCAGTCTGAATTTAAGCTTTCAACAAAGTTTGGATAAAACTTGAAAATGGAGTCAATTGAACTTACTGATGTAAATATTAACCAGTCCAATTCACCGAATCTGCCTATCAACTCCTTTAATGAATCGGTATTTTCCAGTTTCAATTCCAATGTTGGCACTATAACTGCTTCTCCTCCATAGTTTTCTATGAATTCCTTTGCAGCTTTGGATCTTTCTTCAGGTCTTGTAACAGCTATTCTCTTTACCATATTTCCACATCTTAAGATTATAATTAATTCGTGTTTTTTAATTATTTGTTATTTTATAAAACTTATTTTAATACTCCTAAAAATTTGTATAAGTTTGTTTAAAATTATATATGTATGAAAATATGTATAAATTTTATCTATTTAAAAAATTTGTTATTTTTCATTTTTTTAGAGAAGAAAGAAAAAGTCATTTTCAGTTTTGAATTATAATTTAAAAATAGTCTTTAAATATTTATAGAAAATTAGTTTTAATTTTTTTTTAAAAAAAGAAAAAAGAGAATATTAAGAGAATCAACTCTCAATATTTGAAAAATTTTAAATCAGGTTTATTTGACTTATGCGTCAGAATATAATAAACCAGTTGCTCTGTGACCGAAGAAGAATGTGTATGCTCCAACGATTGCACTTAAAATTGCACTAATGAATGAACCGATGTCACCCATACCACTGAAGATTCCAGCAATAAAGCTTAAAATAAATGCAATAATCGCTACAATGATAATAACAATTAATACTTTGAAAATACCAATAGCTTGAAGATCTTTAATTGCTTCAGGAATATTTAAAGCTTCACCTAATGATCCAGTGTTTGCTAATCTGCATTCTCCCATGATAAGAGCCAATCCAAATACAATGAATAAGATTAAACCAACAATTACTCCTAAAGTATCGTTTATTGCGGATAATAACATCATAACAATGATTGGAATGATAAAGTATACAATAGTTACAATTAAGTATTTAATACCTGCGATTACTTGTCTTGCGATATCAATTTCAGGAGCAGCATCATTTCTGTCAATACCTAATTTTACAATGTCTAATCCATATCCATCAACTAATAATGCGATTAAAACTATGAGAATCATTCCGATTAATCCTATAATTCCACTTGCAAATACTTGATTAGTTTCTTGACCTGCAACTAATCCTACACCTGTAAAGATTGCAATTAATGCAATTACGAACATAATCACTATATAAATTAATAATGATTTAGTGTGGTTTAATGGGTAACGAATTGCGTCACTAATAATTTCACCGATTTCCATAATTAAACACCTCTTTTTTTAAGTAATTCACTCATACACTTTAAAGTATATTTGAGTCAGTATTAAATTTCTCTTTAATAATATATAAATGTAATGTCTTTTTTAGCTTATTTTTTCTTTATTTTGGATTTAAAATAATGATTTAATCTAATTTTTTATTTAATCTCAATTTAGTTATGTTTTAAAAATTTTAAAAATAGAATTTTATTATTTTAGTTTTTTAATTAAAATAATTCTTTTTTCAAAGTATTACTAATTTTGATTTATGATATTATTTTATGAAAAATAGTTCTAGTTAAAGTTTGATAAAAGTTTTAGAAAACTTAAAAAAATAGATTTAAGTTTTTGAATAATAAAAAGAAGATAAATTAAAGGATTATTCAATTCCTTTAATCTCTTTAAATACATTAATCACATCACCGATGACAAGAATTGCAGGTGTGTTGATTTCCTTGTCAGCTATTGTTTCAAGTGTTCCAAATACGACCCTTTCATTTGGAAGTGTTCCGCTTTCAATAGCACATGCAGGAGTTTTAGGGTCTCTGTATTTCATGATTTCTTCAGTGTTTTCCTTGATGTTTCCGATTCCCATAAGGATAATCAAGGTATCTGCAGTGTAATCCCATTTAACTTGCTTGTCCTTTTTGGTTGGGTCTTCATGACCTGTAACAACTGTAAATGAGGTTGCAACTGCCCTATGGGTTATTGGAAATGCCATGCTTGTAGGTGCGCCGATAGCTGAGGTGACTCCTGGAATAACTTCAAAGTCTATATTTTCCTTTGCAAGAGCCAATAGCTCTTCTCCACCTCTACCGAATACAAATGGATCTCCACCTTTCAATCTGATTACATTTTCATGCTCTTCAGCTTCTTCAATGATCAATTGATTGATTTCATCTTGTGTCTTATAATGCTCTCCAGCCTTTTTACCTACATAAATGAGTTTTGCATCTTCTGGAGCATGCTTCAATATCTCTTCATTAGCAAGATAATCATATAAAACAACATCTGCTTTGTTTAATGCTTTCACAGCTTTTAAAGTTATTAAATCAGGGTCTCCGGGACCTGCACCTATTAAATATACTGGCATGTTATACTTCCTTAATTTATATTTTTAAAATGAGTTTGTAAAATTTTATTTCAATGGATTTTAAATGGATTAAAAAATTTAGTATATGTAGATAGCTTAAATACTATCTAACATACCTTTAAAGAATTCAAGACCATTGTCTGAACCTAATAGTTTTGTAGTGGCCCTTTCTGGGTGTGGCATCATTGCAAGTACAAGTCCTGATTCGTCACATACACCTGTAATTGCTTCCATAGATCCGTTAGGGTTTTTCTCTGCAAACTGAAGAACGATTTGGTCTTGGTCTTTCATAAGATCAATGTCTTGAGTGTAGAATCTTCCTTCAGCATGAGCTATTGGTATGTCAATCACTTGGTCTTTTTCAAAGTTTTTAGTGAATGGAGTCTTATTGTTTGCAACTTTCAATTTAGACCATTCACAATTAAATTTAGGTACTTCATTGGTAATGAACAATCCTGGAATGAGTCCAATTTCTCCAAGAATTTGTGCTCCATTACATATTCCAAGAACTGGCTTTTCCTCTTTTACAAGTGCCTTAACACCTTCAACAACAGGGGTGTTTGAAGCTATTGCTCCTGCACGTAAGTAATCTCCATAGGAAAATCCGCCAGGTATAACAATTCCATCATAATCAGTTAAATCTTCGTTATTCCACCAGATGTACTCTGCTTGGCCGCCTGCAAGTTCAATTGCCTTATAAACGTCACGGTCACAGTTAGTTCCAGGGAATCTTATAATTCCAATTGCCATTTTATCACTTTATAATCTTCATTTATTAGAATTGATCTGAGTTTTTTATCTATTCGCATCCGCATCCACAACTTAAGTCCATCTTAATGATATTGATTGTGTAATTGTGGATAATTGGATTGCATAATAGCTTTTGACACATGTCGTCCACTTTTTCTCTTGCATCATCTTCTGAGTCAGCTTCCAATACAAAAGTAATGATCTCTTTAGTTTTGGTTCCTTTAACTTCATATCCTAAAAGAGCAAGGGATCTTTGAATAGTGGTTGCTTCTGGATTTAACATTCCCGGTTTTAAGGAAACTTTAACTTCAATGTCATACATCATTTTTAATCACCTAAATTTAATTTTATAGTTTGCTTGTTTTTTATAGTTAATTTTTAGTAGTTTAATTTTAAGCATTATTTAAGCTTTAATTAATTTTTTAATAATAATTATAATTTCAGATTATTTAAATTCCCCATTTTTGTCTGTCTTCTTCAGTTAAGAGTCTGTTGAAGACTTCTTCATATGCATCAATGACCTCATCATCCTTTCCTTGTCTGAAGAGTTCCTTATCAAGCATGTCAAGGGTTTCAGCATCCCATAATCTGCAGCTGTCAGGACTTATCTCATCACCTAAGATGATGTTTCCATCCTTGTCCTTACCGAATTCGATTTTAAAGTCAACGAGAATGATTCCAATATCCTTAAACATTTTGCTCATGACTTCATTTACCTTAAGGGCTAATTCTCTTAATTCATCTAAGTCTTCTTTGCTTGCTATTCCAAGAGCAATAGCTATTGCATCATTCAACATTGGATCATGGAATTCATCATCCTTAAAGTCCATTTGTATAAGAGGTGGGTTGAATGGAGCCTTATCCTCAAATGGGAATTTTCTGATAATGCTTCCTGTTGCTATATTTCTAACAATAACTTCTATAGGAATCATATCAAGTTTTTTAGCTTTCATGACACAAGGTTTGCATAATTCAATCAATTGTGTTTCCACTCCCGCTTCTTCAAGGGTTTCAAAGATTTTTGCACAAATAATTGAGTTAATGTAACCTTTTTGCCCCATGCTTTCTTTTCTAGCGCCATCTCCTGCAGTCATGTCATCTCTAAAGTCAATTATGACCTCATCAGGATTTTCACCTTGGAAAACGCTTTTTGCTTTTCCTTCATAAAGTAAATTTTTAGAATCCATTTCAATCATCGTTTTAAAAATTATTTTCGAAAATAATTCATTAATCAATCTTAATAATTATTTTAAAAAATTATATAATTATAATATTTAATTTTATATTTATTATCATTAATAAATATAATTTAAATTTCACACTTTTTTTAATTTTTCAATGATCTTTCTTGAATTCAATAACACTTTAATAATCTTTATCAAATTTGATGTCTTGATTGATTTTAGATTCATCTTCTAATTATTTTTATATTTTTCAATATCGATAAAAGAAAAGAATATATACTTATAAATAGAATATAATATTTAAGAAAAATGGGGATTTTTCTTATTGTGATAAATTAAAAATATTGGGGATTGTTTTTATGGAAAATAATTCTCTCAATAAGGCTAATGGCGAAAAGTTGATGTCTAAAGAGGAATTAGCTGAATACATAATATCAGCTTATGATTCCGGTGAGACCATGTTGGACATTGCAAATGACGTTGGCAGAAGCAAAATATATGTCAGCAAGGTCATACATCAGGTTTATGATGCTGAAGAGATTAAGGTTCGCCAGTACAGTAAATTAAGAGGCAAGAACAAGCTTGATTTTTCAAAATACAAGAGTACCTCTGGAATTTATAGAGTCAGTTTTGTTGAGAACAAGAGAAATGGCAATGACTATTGGTCATACCAATATTATGAAAACGGCAGGCTAAGAAGAATTGTTTCTGTAAATCTATACAAATTAAAGGTAATCGTTTTGGATAAAGGATTGGATTGGATAGAGTTTACAGATGAAGCTAGTGATTTGGTTTTGAAGTATAAGGAAACCTATGATGAGTCTTCATTGGAAAGACTGAATAAAACAGGATTTTTCAGAGTTACAAAGCGTAAAACCAATACTAAACAAGGTTTTACTTGGGCTTATTCATTTAAAGAAAACAATCAGCTTAATTTCGTCAGTTCAGTAAATATCAGTACTCTTAAGGCTAAGGTTTTAGCTAAAGGGTGGGAATGGATTGAATTGACCGATGAGGCAACAAGATTGGTTGAGGAAAATTCTAAAAAGCTTCAAGATAAGAATTAAATATTTTTTTCTTCTTTTTTTATACTTAATTTATTTCTTTTTTTAATTTTTAATTACTTAATTCAGTTAACCTTGTTAAATATTATCTTTTTTTCTATAATTTTTAGAAATATTTAATTAATTCATTTAAGATATATAGAATTAATATAAACTTTAAGTAAAAGATTTAAATAAAATAAACTATAAATGATTTATAATTATCATTATTTAATAATTAATCAATTGTAAAATTTTTAAAATTTATTCATTACTTTATTTGGTGATACTATGTGTGGAATTGTTGGATGTGTATTGAAGAATAATAATGTTGCTCCAATTCTTTTGGATTCAATATCCAAATTGGAATATAGGGGATATGACTCCATTGGTTTAGCTACTGCTTGTGACGGCAAGATTAATCTTAAAAAGGATGCCGGTAAAATTGAAGAGGTTGATTCCAAATTAAACTTTGAAGATATGCCGGGCACTTATGGAATTGCACATGTCAGATGGGCAACTCATGGAGATCCAAGCAAGGAAAATTCACACCCCCATTTGAATTCTGCAGGAACAATTGCTGTAGTTCATAATGGAATCATAGAAAACTATTTGGCAATTAAAGATGATTTAATCTCTGAAGGTTATGAATTTAAATCTGATACAGATACAGAAGTAATTCCACACTTGCTTGATAAATTCATGAAAGAAGGATTGGATTTGGAAAAAGCTGTTCGTAAGGTTATAGGCGTTATTGAAGGGGCTTATGCTCTTGCAGCTATTTGCACAGATGAACCGAATAAAGTTGTAGCTACCCGTAAGGACAGTCCTTTGATTGTAGGTATTGGTGAAGATGAGTATTTTGTTGCTTCAGATTCTCCTGCTATTTTAAAATATACCAATAATATTTCATACCTTGAAAAAGGTGAAATAGTTATCTTGACTGAAGATGGCGTTACCTTTAAAGATGAAAATGATAAAGTCATCAAAAAGGAAATCGATGTATTGGATTGGTCTCCGGAAATGGCTGAAAAAGAAGGTTATGACCACTTCATGATTAAGGAAATCAACGAACAGGATGTAGCAATCAAAAACACTTTAGCTGAAAAGGATAAGGTCAAAGCAATTGTTGATGAAGTCAAAGGAACTATCAATAGGGTTGTTTTTGTTGCATGCGGAACATCTTATCACGCATCATTGACTGGAAAATACTTAATAGAATCTCTAGTGGGCATACCAACAGAGGTTTTGCTTGCTTCCGAGTTCAAGTATTCCGCTAAGGCATTGAATGACCAGACTCTTGTAATATTCATTTCCCAATCAGGTGAAACTGCAGACACATTGAAGGCATTGGATGCAGCAAATGAAGTGTCTAAAACATTAGCTATTGTAAATGTGAGAGGAAGTTCTGCTACAAGAAGGGCAGATTATGTTATTCAAACTCAAGCAGGTCCGGAAATCGGTGTGGCTGCTACAAAAACCTATGTTAGCCAATTGATAGCTATTTACTTATTCTCCGCTCTTCTTGCAGATGATTATGAATTGCTTAAAAGATTGGAGAAAGTTCCAGATTATATTGATGAAGTTCTTAAAAAACAAGGAATCATTCGTGAAATTTCTCATTTGTATAAAAGGGATCAGGATGCATTCTTCATTGGAAGAGGTTTCTCTTATCCTATCGCTTTAGAAGGTGCTTTAAAACTAAAGGAGATATCTTATATTCATGCTGAAGGTTATGCTGCAGGTGAACTTAAGCATGGTCCAATCGCTTTGATTGATGAGCATATTCCTGTAGTAGTAGTTGCACCTCCAGGAGAGGATTATAAAAAAATCATGAGCAATTTGCAGGAAGTTAAGGCAAGAGGTGCTGATATATTAGGTATTGGTGCTATAGGAGATGAAGATTTAATTTCTGAGTCTGATAATGTATTTTTAATCAATCCAGAAGTAGATGATATCTTGGCTCCGCTTGTTTATATAATTCCACTCCAATTATTAAGTTATCACGTGTCTGTAATTAGAAAATTAGATCCGGATAAACCTAAGAATTTGGCTAAGTGTGTAACTGTTGAATAAACAAGCTTCACGGACTTCAGTCCGCAGAACCTTGACCAAAACTTTTTCCACTAGTTGGGAGTGATATCTCTTCAACTACTTTTTTTTAATTTTTTATTTACTTTATCTATTTTTAAATTATTTTTTTTTAAAAAAAAGAATAATTACTTTATCTATTTTCAATTATTTTTTAAAAAAAGAAAAATGAGCTTATTTTCTTCCGCTTCCTATTTCAAGAATTGGAATTTTACTCATTGTAAATATTAGTAACCAGCTTAATCCAATAATGATGACTGAACTGACAGGCAACCATAGGTAAGCATTGGTTTTTACTATTGGGGCCAAGAATCCATCATACATAATGTAATGCATTAGAATGTAATGTGAGAAGTATATTCCAAAACTGCATGATGAAAACAAAACAATTGCTTCTCCTAATTTTGTTTCTCTAATCATCTTAGCTTCTTTTTTAATCCATTTAGTGCTTGCATACTTAAATGCTATGAATAGTCCAATGGTTTCCATGATTACAAAAATGTCGAAGAAATCTATTGGAGCAAGTGCAATTCCTCCAAGTCCCTTTAGGTATATCTTTGTAAAGTGTCCAGCTATTCCAATTATGAATAATAGGCATCCGATGGCAAACATTTTCTTATCAGAATACTTGAACTTCTTATTGTGGATGTAAGATCCCATAATGAAGTATCCGAGAACTGGGAAGAAGTTGAATATTACTCTAAAGTTATATTTCATTTGAGGATAATCAAAGAATCCAATAGTGTAGAGTATTGAAAGTATTATTGTTATGAGTATAAGATATTCTGACCCTTTCATTCCTTCTTCACGAATAAAGCTGCTTATTACTGGAATAAGTAAATAAACTCCAATTAATGACCAAATGAACCAAAATGGTCTTGAATAGTCTTGAACTCCAAAGGCAGTATCCATGAAATAGGTCAATGTAGGGGTATAATGCCAAATAAGAACCCCTGCAATAATGTATATTATTATCCAGAATATGAATGGTAGAAATACACGCTTGAAACGTTTTTCTAAAAACTTTTTGACTTCATATTTTCTTGTCAAAAGTAGAGAACCACTTACGGTAAAAAATAGAGGAACACCAATACGTGTAAGTGAGAACACTCCACTGCAGAATAACCAGCTATAGAAATCATATGAAAATAGTCTGGATAGGTGTCCAATAACCACTAGCATAATAGCAAGTGATCTGACTTCATCTAAATACATTATACGATTGGGGCTTATGCTCATTATATCACTTATATTATATTTTTTTGTTAGCATTAATAAAGATATTTGATATTGCATTTGTTTCTTATTAAATTATTTATAATATGATGACAAATATTAATAATAATTAAAGAACTCTTATTATTATATTAATTGGTGTATTCATGAAATATGATTATTTAATTGTGGGATCAGGTTTATTTGGCTCTGTATTTGCATATGAAATGACTAAAAGAGGCAAAAAATGCTTGGTCATTGAAAAGAGAGACCATATTGGTGGGAATGTTTATACTGAAGAAGAACATGGCATAAATGTGCATAAGTATGGTGCACATATATTCCACACTGACAATAAGGAGATTTGGAATTACATCAATCAATTTGCTGACTTCAATCGTTACACAAATTCTCCTATTGCTAATTACAAAGGTGAATTATACAACCTTCCTTTCAATATGAATACCTTTTATCAAATGTGGGGAGTGATGACTCCTGATAAGGCAAAGGCAAAGATTGAAGAGCAAAAAAAGGAAGCCAATATCGAAAATCCCACTAATCTTGAAGAGCAAGCCATATCCCTTGTTGGGAGAGACATTTATGAAAAGCTTGTAAAGGGATATACAGAAAAGCAATGGGGTAGAGACTGTAAGGATTTACCTGCATTTATCATTAAAAGATTGCCTGTAAGATTTACTTTTGACAATAATTACTTCAATGACCTTTTTCAAGGAATTCCTATTGGAGGATATACCAAGATCATTGAAAAGATGCTGGATGGTGTTGAACTAAGGTTGAATACTGATTTCTTTGACAATAAGGAGGAGTTCTTAGCTATTGCAGATAAAGTCTTATTCACTGGAATGATTGATCAGTATTATGGCTATTGCTTTGGAGAGCTAGAGTATCGAGGACTCGATTTTGAATTTGAAACTCTTGATATGGAAAACTATCAAGGAAATGCAGTTATCAATTATACTGATAGGGAAACTCCTTTTACAAGAATAATTGAACATAAGCATTTTGAGAATGCAGAATCTGATAAGACTGTGATTACAAGGGAGTATCCTAAAGAATGGGAAAAAGGAGAAGAAGCTTATTATCCATTGAATGATGATAGGAATAGTGAATTGTTTGCTAAATATAAAGATTTGGCAGACAAAGAGGATAAGGTTATCTTTGGTGGAAGACTAGGAATGTATCAGTATTTTGATATGTGGAAAGTAATTGAGGAAGCTTTGAAATTGGTTGAAAGTTTGGAATAGTGTTAATTCTTTATTATAGTTAAACTTATTAAGAAGTATTTTAAAATTTTAAATTAGCATAATTATAGCAATATTTAATCATGTATTATTTTTTTCACATGAAATTAAATGAAGGAGATTTCCTATGAGTAATAAAAAAACTAAGATTTATGTTGTAACCCATAAGAAGTATGATAATATTGCTGAAAACGATGTTTACACTCCTCTTTTTGTTGGTGCTAAAGACAAAGAATCTTATGGGTATCTAAGAGATGATACTGGAGACAACATTTCTGAAAAAAATCAATATTATTCTGAATTAACTGGTTTGTATTGGATGTGGAAAAACAGTGATGCTGATATTGTTGGATTGAATCATTATAGGAGACTATTAGTAAATGGATTTTTAGGAACTGGAGATTTATTAAAAAAAGAGCAAATCGAAAGAGATTTGGAAGAAAATGCTGTCATTGTTTCTAAAAGAAAGAAAGAAATAGAGTCGGTTTATGATAATTTTTTATTATATGTGTCTAAAGAAGATTTTTTAATTTCTTGTGAACTTTTTGAAGAATTTTATCCTGAATATAAAGAAACATTTTATAAAGTTTTATATGGAAATGATTTGTTTTCTTATTCTATTTTTGTTGCTTATAAAGATTGGTTTGACAGTTATTGTTCTTGGTTATTCCCATATTTATTTGAACTAGAAAAAAAAATTTATGAGTCTAATAATTTAGAGCAAAAAAGAGTTATAGGCTACATTGCTGAGATTCTTTTAGATGTTTATATAAAACATAATGAATTTAAAGCAAAAGAATATTATTTAAGACTTTTAGAAGCCAAATCAAATGTTTTAGGTAATTTAATAAATGATTCTTATACTCTTTCGTATATTTATTATTATACTTTTTTAAATAAAAAAATTTGAAAAATTTAATTTAATAAGAACTGAAAAATAAGAAATTTTTTCTAAAAAAATTATTCAATCAGATATTTTAAAAGTCATTTTGATATAGTTTTGTTCTGTCTTTTCATCATTGGTGTAAAAATGAATCAAGTTAAATCTATTTTTATGAATATTAGTTGGTTATCCATGTCTCAGGTAATTACAAGTATCTGTGCATTTCTGTGGACTATAATTATAGCAAGATACTTAGGTGTTACAGATTATGGTATTGTTTCCTTTGCTGTTTCATTTAATGCATTACTTGGTATTGTAATGGATTTGGGTATGAACACATATATTACAAGAGAGATTGCAAAAAATAGGGAATCTTTAGAAAAATATGTGGATAACATTTTTTTATTTAAATTAATTCTTGCATTTGTTCTTTTTATATTAGGTGCCATTATATTATATTTTATGAATTATCCATTCCTTACAATAGTAGTTACTTTGATATTTACAGTCGAGCTCATATTCATATCTATGACTAATTTTTTAAATGGGGTATTTCAAGCATTTGAAAATGTTAAATATCAGGCTATAGGCACTATTTTAAACAGTATTTTATTATTACTAGGAATTTTAGTCACAATTTGGTTTGATTTTGGTGTAATTGCAATAGCAATATCCTATGCTTTTGGGTATTACATTTTTTGCTCATATATGTTATTTAAATACATTAAAACATTCTCTTTCCCTAAGTTTGAATTGGATTTGAAATTTATCAAAGAGGTTTTTTTAAATTCCATCCCATTTGGTTTAACTAATTTCTTTTATACAATTTATTTTTCAATAGATCTTGTCATGTTGTCTTATTTAGTTGGAGATTATTCTACAGGTCTTTATAAATCAGCATATAATATAATTTATGTTTTCACTACTTTCTTTGTAGTATATCAAAGTGTAATTTTTCCTATCCTTAGCAAATTTTTCAAAGAGTCACAAGATTTACTTAAAATTACTTATGAGCTTTCAGTAAAATATTTGTTATTGATTATTTTACCTATAAGCATTGTCATTTTCTTTTATGCAAGGCCTTTAGTTGATTTGATTTACACTAATCAGTATTCCTTGGCTTCTGTTCCAGTTCAAATACTTATCTGGACAGTAAGTTTCCTATTTATCAATGGCGCTGCTTCAACACTTTTGAATGCAATCAATAAGGAATTCATTGTAACAAAAGTTTATATTGCAGCAGCAATTTTCAATGTTTTGTTAAATTTAATATTAATACCAATGTTTGATTATAATGGTGCTGCAATGGCTACTGTATTAAGTGAAATACTGATTACAGTCTTAACTTTATATTACATATTTAAAACAGACTTCAAGCCAGATTTTGGTCTTTTCAAAACAGTAATTAAAATAATTTTTGTTTCAATTATATTTGCAGTTGTAATATATTGGGCAAATGTTTCTTTATGGTTAGCTATTCCAATTGGTCTTGTAATCTATATTGTTTTATTATTTGTTTGTCGCCTTATTGATAATAATGATAAATATATTATTAATGAGTTACTAAAATAATAACATATAAAGATTGTATATAATTGTGATTGGAATTAATATAGTGTTTCACTAACTTTTTTTAATATATTAGGAGTTAAAATATGGGCTTATTTGACAATATCAAAGGGTTAGCTGGTCGTCAAGGAGGGAGATCTTCATCTAATTCACGACCTATAATATATTCTTCCACAATAACTAAATTAAATAGGAGATTTGGAAGCAAGGAAAAGGCAGGTTCATATTTAGCTTCTAACATGCATAATTTTTACATTTCATCATCAAAATTCAATAAGGGTATTCAAATAAAGAATCTATTTAGAAAAGTCGATATTGATATCCCTAAAGAGGGATTCATATACTTTTTAGATGAACTGAAAAATTTAAATTTTAATGGAAAAATTATTAATGGCATTTCTCCAGATTATTCCAAAATTCTTAAAAGTTCTGTTTATGAATATAATGAATTCTATTTCCATCCTAAAGCTGGTCGTGGTTTTGCTCGTGATTTAAGTTCTGATTTCATTAAAAACCAATTGGATGCATTGGATGGAATCGAATTATTTATTTACAGAATAGTGAAGAAATTAAGAAATTCCAATCATAAGGATAGATCTAAATTTGCTCGTTACTTTGAAAATATGATTGATGCTCCTGCAGAACACTTTGAAGAGGCATTGCAAAGAATTCTTTTCTATAATCAAGTCTTATGGCAAACTGGCCATTCCTCAATTAGTTTAGGCAGATTGGATAAGATACTGGAAGACTATTACTTTGATGATCTTAACAGTGGTTTTATCACTCAGGAAGAAGTGTATGAAATAATAAAAGCATTCTTAAAGACTTTACATTCTTACCAATGGTATAAAAGCGATGCATTTATTGGGGATACTGGTCAAGTAATTGTTTTAGGCGGTAAATATGAGGATGAATATGGGGAGTATTATTTCTATAATGACTTGACTTACATGTTCATACGAGCCATTGATGAATTAAGATTATATGAACCTAAAGTTATGCTTAGGATAAGCAATGAAACCCCTCGTGATTTAATAGAATTGGCTTTGGAAACCATCAGCAATGGAATTTCCAATATAATGTTCTCTAATGATGAAGTAGTTATAGATAAGATGGTGGAGTTTGGTTATGATAAGGAGGATGCTGCAAACTATTCAGTTTCCACTTATTATGAGCCTTCAACTGTTGGAAAAGGATTGGAACAGAACAATATTGCTTGCATTTCATTTTTAAAACCTTTAAATGAGTTTTTTGATAATGAAACTCCACAAGTATTGGATATGATTGATAATTATGGGGAATTATTTAATTCATACAAATATTATCTCAAGAAAGAGATGGATTCATTAATTGAAACATTGGATGATATTGAATGGAATGAAGATCCATTGCTTTCCTTATTCACTGATGATTGCAATGTTAATCAATTGGATATCTCCAAAGGTGGAGCTAAGTACAATCATTATGGAATCACAACCATTGCCCTTGAAAATACTGTAAACAGCTTGTATAACATTAAAAAACTTGTCTTTGATGATAAGAAATACACATTGACTGACTTAAACAAAATGAGAAAGAATAACTTTAAAAAAGACAAATATCAAGATGTTTATAATATTTTAAGGAATATGAAACCTTGTTTTGGTATGGATGATGAAGAAATAATCAATATTGCTAATGATGTAATTCAATTATTGGAGGACTGTTTAAAAGATTACACTAATGAATTTGGTGGAAAAATCAAGTTTGGGCTTACAAATTCCTCATACATGTTCTCAGATGATGAAATATCCTCTTCATTTGATGGGAGAAAAAATGGTGAACCATTCAATCAATATATTTCTCTAGACACTGACAAGGATTTTACAGAAATATTGCGTTTTGCATCAAAAATTGATATGGATAGATGCAAATTTAATGGTAATGTGATTGATTTGATGTTTGCACCTAATTTCATCAAGAATCATTTTGATGAGATTATAGATTTTCTCATTTCAAGCATCAAATCAGGATTTTTCCAAATGCAAATTAATGTAGTTAGCAGCAAAACTCTAATTGAAGCGAAAGAAGAACCAGAAACACATCCAAATCTAATTGTGAAATTTTGTGGATTCAGTACTTTCTTTAATGATTTACCTAAAGAACATCAGATTTTACTAATCAATAGGGTCTTAAAAAGTGAAGGCAAATAGATTTAGAAATTTTTCAGTTTTATATATTAATTTTTTACTTTTTATAATTTAGAATAATTCAAGTGATTAAATGAGCTATGTTGAAGAGTCTACTGTAATTGATGAAACCATCTATGATTTGATAAATGAAGCATTTGAAAATGAGGGAAAATACAAGGATGCTAAATTTAGAAATTCCATTTTTTCAGAGCATAATGACTATTTTGTTAAAACAGATGATGGATCATACAGCATCAAGTCAAAGGAAATAAATAATAAGGTGGAGACTTTACACACTTCAACAGGTGCAATCAGTGAATCATTTGAAAAGTTCATAAAGCCATTAAAGCTTGATTATGATGAGGATATAGCTATTTTAGACATCTGTGCAGGACTGGGATACAATTCATCTGCAGCAATTGATGACTTCATCAAAAACAGTGATGGAAGCACAAATCTACACATTGACATGCTTGAAATATCCAAGCCAACTCTTGCAGCAGGTTTAATGGTGCCATCTCCAATCAAAGCTCATGACATTACCAAAAAGGCAATAGAGCAAGCATTGATTGATTGTGAATATGCATCATTGGAACTTGAAAGCACAGAAATTCCTTCAAACACTGATTTGAAAATCCATATTGATGATGCAAGGCAAGTCATACGGAAACTGTCTGACAACAGTTATGATGCAATATTTTTGGATCCTTTCAGCCAAAACATGTCTCCTGAATTGGTGTCCGTGGACTTTTTCAAGGAGTTTAGAAGAGTGATTAAGGAAAATGGAATAGTCTGTACATATACTTCATCTTCTCCTGTAAGAATGACATTTATTGAAGCGGATTTTTATGTATCCTTAGGTCCAATCTTCGGACGTTTCCAAGGTGGAACTTTGGCATCACCAAATCCTAAAAATCTTACCAAATCATTGCCGAAGAATGACGAGATAAAGATGGCTTTGTCTGATGTGGGAATTCCATTTAGGGACCCAAATCTCAATCTTTCATCTCAAGAAATTCTTGACAATAGAACTGAAGAAAGGCATTATGCACGTCATAACACCAAAATTTCCTCTGCTGTAAAGACTCCAATATTTTTAGGCCAAGAGATGGATGATGAGCCATTGAAGAGAAGAGTTGAAAGAAACTTGGCTAAGATGAACATTCCAGGAGTTTTGTCTGAAGAGGCATTATATATCGTAGAGCCTGAGAATGATTATAAAGAGGAATACTTTGAGGATAACAATACCAGAACACGTGTTTTGGAAATGATGGAACGTTTGGATGAGATTAAAAATAAAAGTAAAATCTCCCTTAAGGAAAATGAGGATGAATAACATGAAAATAATAATTTATGCTTCACAATATGGATCAACAAAACAGTATGCTGATGAGTTGTCTAAAAGAACAGGCATTGAAGCAGTGGAATACACTGAGATTACAGACATAAATCAGTATGATGTAATTGTCTATCTTGGACCTTTATACGCTGGAAGTGTCATGGGTCTAAAAAAGACCCTAAATAAAATCAGGGATGTTCAAGATAAAAAACTTATCGTTGGAACCGTTGGATTGGCAGACCCTAATGATAAAAAGAATAGGGAAGAAATCATGAATGGAATCAAGCAACAGGTTCATGGATGCATTTATAATAAGGCAAGAGTATATTTCTTGAGAGGGGCAATAGATTATTCAAATCTTAACCTAAAGCACAAGACAATGATGGCATTTATCCATAGGAAAGTAAAAGGAATGAAGGAAGAAGAAAGGACTGCAGAAATAAATGCTGTTATTGAAACATATGGAAAAAATATCAGTTATATTGATTTTGATGCTTTGAATCCAATAATAGATGAAATTCAATAAGGTATTTCATTAAAAAACTTTTTAAACTAATAAGTTAATATAAGATATATAAATCTATTTTTTATATTTTTAAAAAATTTAATCATATTTACCAATTTTAAAGATTTATTAAATTTACTTTTTATTATTAGCAAGGATGAGAAAATCATGTTTGAAATTAAAGCAAAAGATATGAGAGGAAGAGTGGGCATCTTAAAGACAAATCATGGGGATGTCAAAACCCCTAACTTGATGCCTGTAATCCATCCTAGAAAACAAACCATAAATGTTAAGGATTATGGTGCAGACATTGTAATTACAAATGCTTATTTGATTTATAAGGATGAGGACTTAAGCAAGAAGGCATTGGATGTTGGATTGCATGAGCTCATCAACTTTGATGGCCCTATCATGACAGATTCAGGTTCATTCCAATTATCTGTCTATGGTGATGTAGACATTACAAACAAGGAAGTGATTGAGTTTCAGGAAGCTATTGGAACCGATATAGGAACTTCCCTTGACATTCCAACTGGTCCTTATGTAGATAGGGAAAAAGCTGAAGAAGACCTTGAAATCACCATTGAACGTGCTAAGGAAGCCATCAGTTATGTTAAGGATAACGATTATGAAATGAAAATAAACTCGGTGGTTCAAGGATCCACATATCCGGATTTGCGTGAATACTGTGCAACTGAATTAACCAAGCTTGATGCAGACTTGTATCCTATTGGTGCAGTTGTGCCTCTTATGGAAATGTATCATTACAGAGACCTTGTTGATGCTGTAATGCATTCCGTTAAATGCTTGCCAGACTCTAAGGCACGTCATTTGATGGGTGCAGGACATCCTATGATCTTTGCACTTTGTGTAGCTATGGGATGTGATTTATTCGATTCAGCTGCTTATATATTATATGCTGAAGGAGACAGATTCCTTACTACAAGAGGTACAATCAAGCTTGAAAACATGACAGAAATGCCTTGTTCCTGTGAAGTCTGCTGCAAATACACTCCAGATGACTTAAGGGCAATGGATAAGGAAGAGAGAGTGAAACTCATAGCTCAACATAATCTTCATGTAAGCTTTGCAGAACTTAGGCTTATCCGCCAAGCTATTGCTGAAGGAAGCTTGATGGAACTTGTAGAGGAACGTTGCAGAGCTCACCCTATGCTTCTTGATGCTTTAAGGCATTTAGGTGAGTACAGTGAAGACTTGGAAAAGTATGACCCAAGAAGCAAGAAGTCTGCATTTTTCTACACTGGTCCTGAATCATTGAAGAGAGCAGAGGTTACAAGACACTTAAAGCAATTGGAAAATATGGACAAGAAGAAAAATCTTGTTGTCCTTCCTGCTTATAGAAAGCCTTACAGCAAATACTTATCAAATACTTTTAAGGAATTCCTTGTTTATGCAAAGGATGAGTCCAAAGGTGAGGATGAACCATGCATAATTGACAATAAGGAGACAGATTTTGCTGTTTTAGATATTCCATTCTGCTTGATTCCACTTGAATTGGATGAGGTTTATCCATTAAGCCAAAGTGCTGCCCCTAAGATTCATGATAAGATTGCTGTTGAGTTTGTGAGAGACTTTTTAGTTGATTTTGCAGAAAATTACGATAATGTATTGATTCATCCTAAGGTCTTGGATGAGCTTGAGCTTGATTTCATTGAAGAATATGAGCATCCTGAAGAAATCAAGTTTGAAAAGGATGACCTCAAGAAATTGAAGGCAATTGCTGATTATCAGTTTGGCCATGGAGCTGGAGATGCATTGTTTACTGGCAAGATAAAAATAGAAAAGAGTAAAAAGACAGGTAAGATCAGACATGTATTTGATAAGAACCAAAACATTGTCAATATGAGAGCATCAGACAGCTTTTTGATTCTTTCCAAATTAGGTGCAAAAAGACTTGCAAGTCTTGATGGAATGAGTAATAAAGTAATGATTGATAATAGCGTTGAATCATTTGCACGTGATGGAAAAAGTGTATTTGCAAAATTCATCATTGATTGTGATGAAAACATAAGGTCCAATGATGAAGTTTTGATAGTGAATGAAGAAGGTGAACTTTTAGCATTCGGTAAAGCGCTTTTGAATCACAAGGAGATGCTAGACTTTAAGACAGGTCAAGCAATCAAAACAAGAAAAGGATTTAAAAAATAAAAATTATTATATATTCTAATTAATAGACTATAATTAAAGAAATAATGAATACTTTAATAAAAATTCATAAAAAATTCTTATTTAATTAAATTTTAGAGGAAATATTATGATACCTGGTATGAACCCAAAGCAATTAAAGAATATGCAAAGACAAATGAAGAAAATGGGTATGGACATGAAGGAAATCGATGGTGTCCAAGAAGTCATTATTCGTTGTGATGATAAGGATTTAATCATTTCACCTGCAGATGTAAGCTTAATGACTGTAATGGGTCAAGAAACCTATCAAGTCACTGGAACTGCAGTTGAAGTGGAAAAAGAGATTGAAATTCCAGCCGAAGACATTGAAATGGTTGCTAATACTGCTGGTGTAAGTGCTGCAGATGCTGAAGAGGCATTAAGAGAAACTGGTGGAGATTTAGCAGAAGCTATTTTAAAATTAAATAGCTAATTAATTTCCATTTTTTTATCTTTTTTTCATTCTTTATTAAGTCTGTATTAATTCTTTATTCATTCTTTTTCAATTCTTTTTTAATTTAATAATTTTATTATTTTTCAAAACTTCTTTTACTTTTTTTTAAAAACTTAACTATATTAATTATTAAATATAAATAGTAATAATTACATAAAATTTTAATGATTACATATTTTTTATAAAATTGTGAGGTTAAATATGAGAGAATTAAATTTAGGAAGTGGGCTAGGTAATGTACGTGAACTTCTTAAAAAGGATTTTAAGGATGTATTCACTAAAAATCCAATTGTAGTGTTAACATTGATTGCCATTATAATTTTACCTTCTTTATATGCTCTTATAAACATTCAAGCTTGTTGGGACCCTTACGATAATACTGGAAATCTTGAATTTGCAGTTGCAAATCTGGATAAAGGTGCAACATTTGATGGTGAAGACATTAATGTAGGGGACCAATTGGAAGACGAATTGAAAAGAAATGATGATTTTTATTGGACTTTTGTAAGTGAAGATGACCTGCGGGAGGGGGTTAAGAATGGAACGTATTATGCTGGAATAGTCATTCCAAAGAATTTCAGCAGTTCCATCAAATCAATTACCTCTGATGATCCACATTCTGCGGAATTGGAATATATTGTCAATAGGAAATCCAATCCAATGGCTTCAAAATTAAGTGACTCTGCAGCAAGAGCGGTTTACAATAAGGTCAATGCAAAGATTGTCCAATTCATTAATGTTGCTGCCTATGAAAAATTGGGAGACTTGCAGTCTGCACTTGCTTCAGGTGCAAGTCAGATGTCCTCTGGTGCTGGGAAATTAAGTGCAGGTGCTTCAAAAGTGCAATCTGGTGCTTCTGAACTTAAATCCGGAGCAAATGATTTGAAGAAAGGGGCTAATGATCTTTCTGCAGGTTCATCTCAAGTTAAAGAAGGATCTTCACAGATTTCCTCATCTGCAAATCAGATTTCTGCTGGTTCTACTCAAGTGCAGGAATCTGCAAAGCAGTTAGACAGTTCTGTTGATGAAAGTTTATTGCCGGATCAGATTAAACCAGTTGTGCACGGTTCTAAAGAATTGGCTAATGCAAGTTCTGATTTGGCAGGAGCTTCAAGCAATCTTGCACAAGGCTCTTCTAAATTAGCAAATGGATCAGTTGATTTGGCTGAAGGTGCTTCCAGTGTTGCAACTGGTGGTTCTCAATTGGCTGATGGTTCTGTAAACTTAGCTGCAGGTTCTGCATTGCTTGCTAATGGTGCTTCATCTGCATTGTTTTCAGCTTCAAGCGGTCTTTCAGGTGCAGCAGATTCCCTTTCCAGCATAACCGGTGTGAATGAAAGTGAAGTGGGAGAGTATATTTATTCACCAGTTGTATTAAAGGAAAATGAATTATATTCTGTTCCGGATTATGGTTCTGAAGTCGCTCCATTCTATTTGGTTTTATCCATGTGGGTAGGAGCAATCATTACTTGTGTGATGCTTAGAACTGGACAGTCAACAGGAACCAAATACACCCCTTCTGAAATGTACTTTGGAAAGCTATTGATTTTCTTAGTTATGGCGGTTTTAGAAACTACAGTTACTCTTATCGGTGCATTTATATTGGGAATTAAAATGACCAATCCGTTGCTATTTGTGCTTTCGGCTTATTTCATTGCCTTGATATTCATGCTGATTTGCTATTCCTTGATTTCTGCATTAGGTCATATTGGAAAAGGATTAGCTGTAATTTGGCTTGTATTCCAAATTTCAGGTACTGGTGGTATTTACCCTATTCAATTGATGGGACCATTCCTTCAAGCAGTCAGTCCGTATATGCCAATGACCCATGGAATCACTTTGCTTAGGGAAACTGCATTAGGATTGATTTGGTCTAATTACATCCCATCATTCTTGATATTGATTGCTATGGGTGCTATAACATTGGTTTTAGCATTGATAGTAAAAATGTTTGCAGATAAAAGAGCACATTGGTTTGAAGAAAAATTAAATGAAACTGACTTGTTCTAATAATTCATTTTTATTTATTTTTTATTTTAT
>NZ_JAFRJO010000040.1 GCF_017432245.1 Methanobrevibacter sp. | reverse complement strand
CTCTATCCCATAATTTATGAACTAAATCTCTTTCCTCAGCTGAACCTTTTTTAGCCATATTAAAACCCACTTAAAATGTAACCTAATTATATTTAGTTTATTTCTTTACATATAAATAAAAGCAGTTAGAGCATTTGAAAAGTAATATGAAAAATAAATGGATGAAATAAATGAAAAATATGAAAATAAATTAAAAATATGAAATAAAATTAAAAATATGAAAAAAATAGTAATCTAAAAAGAGATGAAGTAATAAAAAAAGTTTAAAAATGGGGCCGGGGCCGAGATTTGAACCCGAGTCACAGGATCCACAGTCCCGTAGGATGACCGCCTACCCTACCCCGGCATGAAAAATACCTATATAGGATAAAAATAATAACCATAAAAGAATATGCGGGAGCAGGGATTCGAACCCTGGTAGACCTGCGTCAACAGGTCCTAAGCCTGTCTCCTTTGGCCGCTCGGACACCCCCGCTACTTAGAGAGGGAAGGAGATTCCCAAATATCTTTCAAATATAAAAAATGCTCCGACCGGGATTCGAACCCGAGTCTTCGGCTCGAAAGGCCGAAATGATTGGCCGGACTACACCATCGGAGCAATAAAAAACCTATGATAAAACTAGAATATGCAATGGGCCCAATGGGATTCGAACCCATGACATCCCGGTTATGAGCCGAGCGCTCTACCTGGCTAAGCTATGGGCCCAAAAACGCCGTCGACAGGGCTCGAACCTGTGACCAATCGGTTAACAGCCGAACGCTCTACCTACTGAGCTACGACGGCAAAACAACCCATGCTTGCAAATCAAGTTTTATAAAAATTAACACTGTATAAAGACAGTAATAATATGTTGATTAACATACTATATAAATGTTTCGATAAAAAATATCGATAAATAAAGACGCCACAACTCTTATTTAAAAAATTTAATATATAAGAATATGATATAATTTAATAAAGAAAAGAAAGCAAAGGGCAAAACCATGAATAATATAAACAGCATTGAAACACTTGAATTAGTCACCAAAGCAAATAATCTTAGCTTAAAAAAAGGATATACTGAAATAAGCTTAGAAAGAGCTGTTTTTTTATCATGGTGGTGTGATAAGGGAGACTGCAAATTCTGCTATATGAGCACTCAAAAAAACAAAATCAAGGATCCTACCAAAGCAAAACGTAGAGTGAATAATATATTGGCAGAAGCTGAAATGTGCAGCAGACTTGGATGGAATATAGAATTCCTATCAGGAGGATATAAATCATTCACTACTTCAGAAATCAAATCAATAGCTGAAAACATACACTCAATTACAGGCGATGGAGTTTGGCTAAACACTGGAATCACCTCTGAATTGGAGGAATATGGCTCTGAAATTAAAGGAATCACAGGTGCTGTTGAAGCTGCAAATCCAGAGTTTCAAAAGGTCGTTTGCCCAAGCAAGCCATTGGACCAAATAAGTGATATGTTGGATAAGGCAGGAGATTTAGGATTTAAGAAAGCGATTACAATAATCTTAGGCCTTGGAGAAAGCTTTGAAGATGTGGAATACTTGAAAGATTACATCAGAGCCCATAAAATCGATAGAGTGATTTTCTATTCCTTAAATCCCCACCCAGAAACTGAATATGTAAACAGTTCCCAACCAGCATCATTATACTACGCTAAAGTAGTCTCCACAATAAGACTGGAATTTCCAGATTTGGAAATTATCTGTGGAACCTGGACTGACAACTTAGCGAATATAGGAATACTTATTTTAAGTGGAGCTAATGGAATCACTAAATTCCCACTCTTTAAAATGTTCGGTACAAAATATGGTAAAAGAGTTGAAGAAGAAGTCAAATGGACTGGAAGAACACTTAAAGGAACCTTTACAGACAAAAACAAATTAGGTCCTGAAAAAAGTGAAATAAGTCCAGAATTAGATCAATACATCAAAAGATACATTAAAGATTCCTTGAAAAACAAATATAAATAATTCTCGTTTTTTTAATACTTTTAATATCTAATATTTTATATAAAGAAAATCTTTATAAATATAATAGTACATAAATTAACATAATATGAATTTATAGTTAATTAACATAACTTTTAAAAAACTTTTCCTAAGTTAACTGCTTATTTCTATTAACTACTTATTCTTATTTCATTAAAAAAAAACAATTAATATGATTTTTAAAAATCCTTGGAGGGATTAATATAGACGTAAATATGATGTGTGGACTTGAGATACACGTACAACTTGAAACCGATTCAAAGTTATTCTGTAACTGTCCAACAAACTATCAAGAAGCACCAGCAAACACAAACGTTTGCCCAGTATGTTTAAACCAACCAGGTGCTAAACCATTTCCAACCAATGAAAAAGCTATAGAAAACGCTTTAATGATTTCATTGATGCTTAACTGTAAAATTGACAAGAACTTTACTTATTTCATGAGAAAACACTACGATTATCCTGACTTGCCTTGCGGATATCAAAAAACTTCCGTGCCAATAGGTTACGAAGGTGAATTGAACGGTGTAAGAATCAGAGAAATTCACATGGAAGAGGACCCTGGACAATTCAAACCTGATAGAGGTATTGTAGACTTCAACCGTTCCGGAATTCCGCTTATCGAAATCGTAACTGAACCTGATATGCATTCACCGGAAGAAGCACGTAACTTCTTAAAAGAGCTTATCAGAGTATTGGAATACAGTGGAGGAGCTCGTGGAGAAGGTACTATGAGAGCAGATGTAAACGTTTCCATCAATGGTGGAAACAGAGTGGAAATGAAAAACATCAACTCCATTAAAGGTGCATACAAGGCATTGAACTTCGAAGTGATCAGACAAAAAAATCTCTTGAAAAGAGGCCGTGAAGTCAAACAGGAAACCAGAGCTTTCCTAGAATCACAAATGATTACCGTTTCAATGAGGGATAAGGAAAATGCAGATGACTACAGATTCATCCCAGATCCTGATTTGCCACCAATGAAAATCAGCGATGACCAAATCAACAAGGTTCTTGATGTGATGCCTGAAGCGCCACACAACAAAGTGAAAAGATTTGTTGAAGAATATGGAATCGATGAGGAATCTGCAAAAGTGCTTACCTCAGAACTTGATTTAGCTCAATGCTACGAAGAAGTGGCTAAAGAAGTTGACCCTAAATTTGCAGCTAAATGGATGAGAGATGAACTTAAAAGGGTATTGACATACAATAAGCTTGACTTTGCAGAAAGTGGAATCTTGGCAGATGACTTGATTGAATTCTTGAATATGCTCTTAAATAAGGAAATCACCACTAAAGCAGGTCAAAGAATCATTGAACAAATGCCAAACAACAAGCAAACTCCAAAACAAATAGCAGAAGAGTTAGGATTGATTGGTGTAGTTAAAGATGATGAAGTTCAAGCTGCAGCTAAACAAGCAGTTGAAGAAAACCCTAAAGCTGTAGATGATTACCACAACGGTGAAAAAGGTGCATTGAACTTCTTGATGGGTCAAGTGATGAGATTAACCAAAGGTAAAGCAGACCCAAGAGAAACTGTAAAAATCTTAAAAGAATTGCTTGAAGAATAATCATTCTTCAATATTTCTTTATAATTATCAAAAATTTAATTACAATACAGGAGGGTGATTATGGATACAGAAAAGGCAACAGTAAGAGACTACATGACAAAAGATGTATTTACAGTAAAATATGATACTCTCAATAATGATGTTATTAAATTAATGAAGCAAACAAAGCACGACGGTTATCCTGTTGTTGATGAGGATGGACAGATCGTTGGAATTATCACTGCATACGACTTATTGCTAAAGGATTGGGTAACTAATCAAGTTAGCGGAATAATGTCTACAGATGTAATCGTTGCAAGAGAGGATATGCATATCAACGATGCATCAAGAGTGATGTTCAGGCATGGTATTTCAAGACTTCCAGTTGTTGATAAGCAAAGACATGTGAAAGGAATCATGACCAACACAGATATTGTAAGGTCACATATTGAAAGGTCAACTCCAACTAAAGTGAATGCATTCAAGGAAACCATGGAAAAACTCTATGACATTAAAACCACATTAACAAGAGAGCAAGTTCCTGTAGATAAAATAAGACCTACACAGGACAGGGTTTATGCAGATGAATTGCAAGGAAGAACCTATGAACTTGAAAAAGGATTAGCAGAACCGACCATTGTAGTTAAAAGTGGAGACAGATACATATTAGTGGATGGACACCACAGAGCAGTGGCTTCTGTAAAATTAGGATTGGACAAAATCGATTCCTATGTTGTGGATTTCCATAAGGACATTAGGTTAGGTATGGAAAAAACCGCTGAAAAGCAAGGATTGAATTCATTTAATGACATTACAATCATTGATGATGACCAACATCCATTGATTGCAATTACTGAAACTATTAAAAATTCCCAACAAAAACGCTAAGAATTTCTTAGGGAAGTGAATTGATGGCAGATGACAAGATTTTAAGAGATGTTTATGAAGTATTGGAAAGTCGCAGGGATTCACCAATAGACTCATACACTTCAAACATTATGAAAGACAGCGACAAGAAGGCAGAGGATAAGATTCTTGAAAAAATAGCTGAAGAGTGTGGGGAAACTCTCATCGCTTCTAAAAATGATGAGAACTTGGTTTATGAATCTGTTGACTTGATATTTCATACATTGCTCCTTTTAGCATACAAAGGAGTGGAATTTGATGAAATTCTAGAAGAGTTTGAAAGAAGAAGAAAATAATTCTTTCAATAATCATCTTCTTTTTTTATGAAAGGACAAGTAGTTTGAATAATTACGAATAAATTTAAAAAATAAAAAAATAATAGCTTAAAACAGCTATTTGAGAATTAACTCCATATTTCGCATCCCTCTTTTTTTGCCAGGAACACCAAATGATTTTTTATTGAAAATTTTAAATCCTTTAGAACTGTATAATCTGAATGCACCATCATTTCTAAAGTCTGCATCCAAAACCACTCTTCTGCAATCCAAGTCTTTTGCAAGCTGAATCAATTGATCCAAAGCTTCAGTACCATAACCCTTTCCCCTTTGATTTGAGCAAATGGCCAATTCACAAATGTAAAAGTCATCATCCTCAACATCAACCAAAACGAAATTATCCATGAAAGAGACTTTTGAAAGACCTAATGCTTCAGAGAACTTAAGAGTCTTGAATTGATTTTTTATATCTCCAAAAAGGGAATGCTGGACTCCTTTTCCTCCATTGAACATTCCAATGATTTCCTTTTCCTCTGTGTCATCATCATCAAAGAAGACATAGAACAGATCATTTTCATCCACTTCCGCTTCCTTTGCAAAATCAATCAAAAGCAATCTGTTTTTAATTGCTTCCACACCTTCTTCCTTTGATTTGAAAACATGCTTGAATGTTCTATAATCAACATCATAGATCAGTTCAGCCACTTTATAAACATCATGAATTTCCGGATCGAAATCTCTAAAAATCAATACAAACACCATATATAAACTTAAAATCAATTAAAAAAAAAAATTATTCTTTAGACATCCTTACTCTTTTAGCAATGTTTTTGGCAATGGTCAATGCATAGACTCCCGCACCGAATCCATTGTCAATATTGACAACAGCCAAACCAGGAGCGCAAGACTGCAACATGGAATACAATGCTGCCTTCCCGTCTGCACCAACACCATAACCTACTGAAGTTGGAACAGCTATTACAGGAACATCCACCAAACCTGCAACAACAGAAGGCAATGCCCCTTCCATTCCTGCGCAGACAATGAATGCACAGACATCCTCTTCCACCATATATGCAATCTGTGGGAACAACCTATGGATTCCTGCAACACCTATATCATAGGAGGTGATAGCTTCGCATCCTCCCTGTTCAACAATGACTTTAGCCTCTTCAGCTATTGCAATATCTGAAGTTCCTGCAGTTAAAATTCCCACTTTAGCATATTCAGGATTGAAATTGACTAATGCATCCTTATAGATTATTAGAATCTTAGCTCTTTTATTGTAATCAAACTTAATTCCCTTTTCAAGAAGATAATCCAGATCATTTGCTAATGATTCATACCTTTCCTTAGATAATCTTGTAATGATGATGTTGTTTTTCAATTCGATTGAATCACTGCCAGATTCCTGTTTTTCAAAAAATCTTTTAATGATAAATAGCAAATCATCATAATCCTTGCTATCTGCTAAAATAGCTTCTGGAAATCCTGTCCTGTCCTTACGGGAAGTGTCAATTTGAGCCACTTCATCTAATTCCCTAATGCTTTCAGCCTTTAAAAGAGTCTCACATTCTTCAATTGAAATTTTACCTTCAGCAAGACTTTTAAGAATTTCTTTCATTTTATCACAAACATTATAAAATTTATTAAAATAAATTTTTTAAAATTTAATAAATCTCATCATAATAGAAAATATTATATTAAAAAGATTTATAATTACTATAATATATAATTAATATATTGATTATAAATTATATTTTATTTGATTATAATTTATTTGTTTTTTTATGATTTTATTTTAGATGGTGACCATGAAAACAGAAAAGGTATTGGTTGAAGGGATTGTACAGGGAGTAGGATTCAGACCCTTCGTATATAGAATAGCTACTGAATTGGAATTGACAGGTTATGTCAGAAACTTGGGAAATGTTGTAGAAATAATTATCCAAGGTTCAGATGATAAAATAGCTGATTTCATATACAAACTCCAGAATGAGCTTCCGCCAATAGCTAAAATAAACAATTTGGAAACTGAAGAGCTTGATGAGAAGGAAGATTATGCTGATTTTACAATCAAGGAAAGTTCAGACAGTTTCTCAGGAACATCTGTCATTCCACCTGATTTGGCAATCTGCGATAAGTGTTTGGAAGAGATAAACGACCCAAACAACAGAAGATACAATTACCCATTCAATGCATGTACAGATTGCGGCCCTCGTTTTACAGTTATTGAAAATGTGCCTTATGACAGAGATAAGACCACCATGGATGACTTCCCATTATGCGATGAATGTGAAGTGGAATATAAAAACCCATTGGATAGACGTTATCATGCAGAAGCAAGCTGCTGTGAAGTCTGCGGACCATTTTTAGAATTATATAAGAATGATAATCAAACTCCAGTGAAGATAGACTCTGAAGATCCTTTAGTAGATACTGCAAGGCTTCTCGATGAAGGAAAGATCTTTGCAATAAAAGGAATCGGTGGAACACACTTGGTTGCAAATGTAATGCTTGAGGATACTGTAAGCCTTTTAAGGGAAAGGTTAGGAAGAGAAAACCAGGCATTTGCAGTTATGAGCCCAGACATTGAAACAGTTAAAGGGTATGCAATTGTATCAGATGCTGAAGAAGAAACAATGCTGTCAAAGGAAAGGCCTATCGTTATCTTGAAAAAGAGTGAAAGCTATGATTTTGCACAGTCAGTTTCACCAGGATTGCATAACATTGGAGTGATGTTGCCATATGCTCCTTTGCATCATCTTTTATTCAATCACACAGACACTCCGGCTTACATCATGACTTCAGCTAACGTTCCTGGAGAGCCAATGATGATTACAAACGAGGAAATACTCAAAAACCTCGATACAATAGCTGACTATTATCTCATTCACAACAGAAGAATATTGAATAGATGTGATGATTCTGTAGCAAGATTCAGAAACAATGAACTTGCATTCATTAGACGTTCAAGAGGATACACACCGGAACCTTATGACTTGAAGGGCAAATACACAAATCTAAATCCTGAATTTGACAATCTCAATATTCTTGCACTTGGACCGGAACTTGATGTTACATTTACAATCCTCAAGAACTCAAAAGCTTATGTGTCTCAACATATTGGAAATACAAACAAGTACAGAACCTATGAATTCCTTCAGGAAGCAATCAAGCACATGATGAGGATTACTAAAACAGAAAGCTTCGATGCAATTGCATGTGATTTGCATCCACAATTCTTCACTACAAAGCTTGCAAAGGAATATGCTGAAAAATACGATTGCCCATTGATACCTGTTCAGCACCATCATGCTCATGGAATTTCACTATTGAATGATCATTATAAAAATGAAAGTAATGAAAGTAATGAAAATTCATCTATTGAAAACAACAATTTCGATGAAATGATCATTATAGCTGCTGATGGAGTGGGCTATGGTGGAGACGGCAACTCTTGGGGAGGAGAAATATTATACACAAACATTGGGGAATATGAGAGAACTGCTTCCTTAATGCCTCAAAAGATGCCTGGTGGAGATTTATGTACCAAATATCCTGTGAGAATGCTTGCAGCCATATTGTCTAACACTAATAGTGAGTACGAAAGTGAAAAGTACACTGAAGATTATGTAAAGGAACTCTTGAACAACAATTACATTGACTCTTTCCAACATGGAGCAATTGAAATCAAAAGCCTGTTCAGGCAATTGGAAACCAATCTCAATGTTGGAATAAACACCAGTACCGGAAGGGTTCTTGATTCCGTTTCAACTGCACTCCACATATGTGACAAACGCAGTTATGAAGGGGAAGCTTCCATGAAATTGGAATCCTATGCATATGATTACAAGGAAGATGACACTCTCGAGGATTTCCCAATAATCATCAAGGAATATGAAGATGAAAATGGAAAAAGAATGATTCTTGACACTACAGCAATAATGAGATATGTTGTAGACAAGATTGAGGAAGGGGAAAACCTCAATAAGATAGCTGTTGCAGGACAAAAGGCAGTGAGCATTGGACTTGCAAAGCTTGCTGTAGAGTCTGCAAAGGAAAAGGGAATCAAAACAATTGGTGCAACTGGGGGAGTATTCTACAACGAGGCAATCACAGCGCATATCAAGGAATTTGTGGAAAATGAGGGATTCAAATTTATTCAACACATCAATTCCTGTCCGGGAGATGGTTCAGTGTCCTTAGGACAAGCAATAGTTGCTGGAGTAAATTTAAAGAATCTTTAAAATAATCAATGAAAATAAGATAAAAAAGATTAAAATAATCAAATATTATTATTTTTATAATTAATTCTATTTTTTATAAAAAGAGTAAAAAAAGTGAAATGAGAAAGATAATAAAAATATAATAAACATTATATTATTAAAATATCTTTATAAAAATTATTATAATATTATATGTTATAATAATTAATTTTTAATAATCGATATTTTTCTAATAATCTAATATCTATTATAAGTTCTTTCTAAAATGTATTCTGCTCTTTCCTTTAAGTTGTCATATAAACGTATTTGGGCTTTCAATTCTTCAATAGCTTCTGTATGACCTTGATCTATTCTTTTTTCAATATCCAATAATTTGGACCACTCATCACCAGAAGGCAATTGCTTAATATCGTTTTGTGGATTTAGCATATCTTCAGAAATAGCTACATTAAATGAATGCTTGGTAATGGTGATATGCACATTCACATCATTAGGCATGTCATAATACTTACGAGGACGGCCTCTAACCACTTTTTTTGTTGAAGATGTTAAAATACCGACATCTTCCATAGCCCTTAAATGCTCAATGATAGCTTTCTGACCTATTTGGAGCTCTTGAGATATTTCACTAACAAATCTTGGCTCTTCCCTTAAGAGATCCATGATATCACGCCTAGTCTTACATCCCATAACATCAAGAATCGCTTCCATATCAACATCATCATCATGCTGATTTTGGTTATATTCCATATTTTGACCTCCATCATTTTAAAAAAGTAAATAATATATGAATTTATATTTAATTCTTTATATTGATATTTTGTATATTGATATTTCTATACAGATTCAAATTAATATTTTCATATTAATATCTCTATACTAAAATATGGGCATAAGTATTATATTAACTTTTTGTTACTAAAAACCGAAATCTTTATATAACATTTTGTTACTATAATAAGTATAGAGAAAGATAACATTTTGTTACTTTAATATAAATTGACAAAATAAAATCTAAATCCGAAGGTTATTTATAAAAAAGAGAACTTAAACAAATCAAAAAATCAAAGTTATCTTGATAAATGGCCTAAACTCAAAAAGTTATTATAAGAAACCTATAAAATTCTAATAAATAATAACGAACTGGATAAACACAAATCAAAGAACATTTCAAAATCCTCTTAAAAAATCACACTATAAACAAAGATTTTATTAGATTTATGTCCACACCCTAAATCTAAAAATCATAAACACTTTTCTATTAACCCATATGATAGAAACTACAAATCTAAATTCTTTGATTAAAGTCAAAATATTAAAGGAGCTTATCGCTCTCTTTCTCTTTCATTATAATACTTTATGATAATTCATAAAAGGTGAATAAATGGCTAAGAAAAATAAAACTAAAAAATCTGAAGAAGAAATTGATGAGGAAGATCAATCCAAACTTCAGGAAGATAAAGAAGAAAGCCCTTCTGAATCTAAGGAAGAGTCTTCACAAGATGAAGATGGCAAAGAAGAACCATCAAAAGAAGATGAAAGTGAAGACAGCGAATTAGATAAATTAACCAAAGACCTTGAGAGGAAAGATGAAGAAATCATAGAGCTTAAATCTCATATTCAAAGACTTCAAGCAGACTTTGATAACTTTAGAAAACAAGGGGAAAAACAAAAGCAAGACCTAATAAGATATGCAAATGAAGGCCTTATTGTTAAATTCCTGGATATCTATGAGGATATGGAAAGGGCTCTTGAAAACTCAAGCAATGAAGAAGAACTTAGAGAAGGTTTGGAATTAATTTATTCTAAAATGAAAAATACTTTAGAAAAGGAAGGTGTTGAAGAGATTCCTGCAGTAGGAGAGAAGTTCGACCCATTCAAGCATGAAGCTTTGCTTACTGTAGACAGTCCAGATCATGAAAACAATGAAATCGTTGATGAACTCATGAAAGGATACACCTTAAAGGATAAGGTAATCAAATACTCTAAAGTTAGAGTTTGCAAAAAGGCTAAGAAGGAATAAAAAATACAATTAAATTCATATTCATAAATTATTTATTAAAAATAATTTTATAAAATCAAAATCAATCAAATATTTTAAAAAATTAAAAATATTTGACAATTAAAAAAATTAAAAAAATTAAAAAATCAAAATAACTTTTATTAAAAACAAAATGTAAAGGTGAAAACTATGTCTGATACTAAAAAAGAAAAAATTATTGGAATTGACTTAGGTACTAGTAACTCTGCAGCATCTGTACTTGTCGGTGGTAAACCTACCGTTATCCCAAGTGCAGAAGGTGCAAGCCAATACGGTAAAGCATTCCCAAGTTATGTTGCATTCACTGAAGACGGTCAACAATTAGTTGGTGAACCAGCAAGAAGACAAGCTGTAACCAACCCTGAAAACACCATCAGTGCAATCAAAAGAAAAATGGGTACCGATTACAAAGTAACTATCCAAGGCAAACAATACACTCCACAAGAGATTTCTGCAAAGATCTTGCAAAAAATCAAAAAAGACGCAGAATCCTTCTTAGGAGAACCAATCGAAAAGGCAGTAATTACCGTACCTGCTTACTTTGACGACAACCAAAGAACTGCAACCAAAGATGCAGGAACCATTGCAGGTCTTGATGTAGTAAGACTTGTAAACGAACCAACTGCAGCAAGTTTAGCTTATGGTATCGACAAGCAAGATGACGATGATGACGTTAACATTTTAGTATTCGATTTAGGTGGAGGTACCTTAGACGTAACCATTATGGAATTTGGTGGAGGAGTATTTGAAGTACAATCCACTAGTGGGGACACCCAACTTGGTGGTACCGACATGGACAATGCTTTAATGAACTACTTAGCAAGTGAATTCAAAGCTGAAACAGGCATCGACTTAATGAATGATGACCAAGCTGTTCAAAGATTAAGAGAAGCAGCTGAAAAGGCAAAAATCGAATTGTCCACTACCTTAACAAGTGAAGTAAACTTACCATTCATCTGCATGGGTGCTGACGGTAAACCTCACAACTTAATTAACAATTTAACCAGAGCAAAATTAGAAGAATTAGTAGATCCTATCGTAAACAAATGTGGTCAACCTATCAAACAAGCATTAGATGATGCAAAAATGACCAAAAATGACATTGACAAGATTATCCTTGTTGGTGGACCTACCAGAATGCCAATCGTACAAAAATTCGTGGAAAACTTCATTGGCAAACCTGTAGAAAGAGGAATTGACCCAATGGAATGTGTAGCAATGGGTGCAGCTATTCAAGGTGGAGTACTCGCTGGAGAAATCAAAGATTTAGTTCTCTTAGACGTTACCCCATTATCCTTAGGTATTGAAACCTTAGGTGGAGTATCAACTACCCTTATCGAAAGAAACACTACAATTCCTGCTAAAAAATCTCAAATCTTCTCAACTGCAGCTGATAACCAACCTTCTGTAGACATTCACGTAGTTCAAGGAGAAAGAAAAATGGCAGCAGACAACACCACTCTTGGAAGATTCCAATTAGTAGGAATCCCTCCTGCACCAAGAGGAATGCCTCAAATAGAAGTTACCTTCGATATTGACGCAAACGGTATTATCAATGTAACTGCTCAAGACAAGGGAACAGGTAAGGAACAATCCATTACCATCACTTCATCTACCAAATTAACTGATGAAGAGATTGAAAAAGCTGTCAAAGAAGCAGAAATGAACGCTGAAGCAGACAAAAAGAAACAAGAAGAAATTGAAGTTAGAAACAATGCTGACTCCATGATCTACACTGCAGAAAAAACCATCAATGAAGAGGAAATCAAAGACAAAGTCTCTGATGACGAAAGATCCAACATTGAAAGATTAGTTGCAGAACTTAGAGAATTAATCAGCGGCGATGACATTGCAGCAATCAAGGAGAAAACCGATGAACTTACCAAAGTAGTTCAAGACATTGGTGCTAGAATCTACCAAGAAGCTGCAGCAGCTCAACAAGCAGCACAAGGTGCAGCTGGAGCAACTGGTGCTGATCCTAACGCAGGAGCAGGACCACAAGATGACGATGACGGCACTATCGATGCTGAATTCGAAGAGAAAAAATAGATTTGAATGAGTTTAGATTAAAATAATAATTTTAATCTAATCATTTTTTTTATTTTCATATTTTAGTAACCTCTCAAAATAGAAAAAATAAATTGAATTCTTTTAGACATTCCTCCTTGATTTTTCTTAGCCACTTACAACCTTTTAATGTCTAAAGAATTCTTTTTATTATTTAAATAGTTATTAAAAATCAAGACGAATAATCAAAATAGAATATATAAATTAAATTAAGTTTAAATATTAAAATTAACTAATAATTAATTTAGTAACCTTATCATTAGGTGAAATTTAATTAAATTATTTCATTTTAAGAAAAAATTGCTGATTAGGTAATTTAATTAAATTTTAACTAATAGTTCAATACTATTTTTAAAAATAAATATAAATCATTGAAAAAATCAAGAATTAATAAATAATCAATTACAATTAATGTTTATAGGTGACGAAATGGCAGAGAAGCGTGACTATTATGAAGTTCTCGGAGTGGACAAAACCGCTGATGAGAAGGAAATCAAAAAGGCTTACCGTAAATTAGCTAGAAAATACCATCCTGACGTTGTGGAAGAGGATAAGAAAGAGGAAGCCACTGAAAAGTTCAAGGAGATCAGTGAAGCTTACGCTGTTTTATCTGATGAGGAAAAAAGATCAAGATATGATCAATTCGGTCATGCAGGTATGGAAGGCTTCTCTAATGAAGACATCTTCAGAAACGTGAACTTCGAAGACATCTTCCAAGGATTTGGAGGAGGCGGAATAGAAGACATCTTCGATCTATTCGGTTTCGGTACCGGCAGATCAAGGTCTCGCAGTTCCGGACCAAGAAGAGGAAGCGACATCTACACTGAAGTCGAAATCACTTTAGAGGAAGCAGCAAATGGTGCTGATAAGGAAGTCACTGTAAGACACGATGTATTCTGCCCAGTCTGTAACGGTTCAAAAGCTGAACCTGGAAGTGAAGTTGAAACCTGTCCTGCCTGTGGAGGTACCGGTCAAAGAAAACAAATCAGACAAAGCCTATTTGGACAAGTCATGAATGTTGTTCAATGTGGCGAATGTAACGGTACCGGTAAAATCATCAAGGAGCCATGTCACAACTGTAAAGGTAGAGGAACCGTTAAGGAAAGCAAAACCCTTAACATCAAGATTCCTGCAGGTGTTGAAAGTGGAAACCGCTTAAGAGTTTCCGGTGAAGGTAATGTTGGAGATGTTGGCGGTGGAAATGGAGATCTTTACGTTGAGATTTACATTAAAAGGCATGAACACTTTGAAAGAGATGGTGCAAACCTTTACTATGAAAAGCAAATCAGTTTTGTCCAAGCAAGTTTAGGTGACACTGTAGACATTCCAACAATCAATGGGGAAGTCGAGCTTAAGATTCCACCTGGAACCCAAAGCGGAACCACATTCAGATTAAGGGACCAAGGTATGCCTTACATGAGACGTGCAGGAAAAGGTAACCTTTATGTAAACATTACAGTGGTTGTTCCACAAAAGCTCTCCAAAGAACAGAAAAAGCTATTGATCCAATTTGGAGAAATAAGCGGAGACGAAATAAAAGTCTACAAAAAAGGAATCTTTGACAAGGTCAAGGATGCTATAAACAATCCTTAGATAATTCCTTTTTTCTTATTTTTCTATTTTATCTTTTTTTCTTTTTTTAAAATTTTTATTAT
>NZ_JAFRJO010000039.1 GCF_017432245.1 Methanobrevibacter sp. | reverse complement strand
TTTGTCTCTTCAGATAAATCAAAATCTTCTTGATTTGCACTGATTATCTCATCATTAACACCATCAGCAGCTGCAACAGCACTGATAGAAACTAATGCTAAAATAATCAAGGATATAAACAAAACTCGAGTTTTCAACTTATCCATTTTATTCACCATAATTTTTTCAATATGAAATATCTTCCAAAAAAATAAATCAAGCTACAATTTATTTAGATGAAAAACACCCCAAAAAATTCACCATATGTAACTTTTTAGAGAAAAAATAGTGTTCATTTTAATCAAAAAATCATTAAAACGATTCTTAAGGATAAAACAAATCACCTTTTTAAATCAAAAAAATTTATCAGAAAGTTTTTAGTCCATTAACATCAATAAAAGTTAAACTATTAAAGACTAAACCCCGTTACATACAGTATATTGTATTTATATAATTATATATAAAGTTTATGAAAATATAATAGCATTCATTTAAATTGTTTAAACATAAAAAACTTAAAATACCCAAATTATGCGATTGTTCAAAGTTAAGTTAATTAAGTAATAATAAGGAAAATATTGTCTTTTGATAAAAATTTAATATTAAAAAAAGAAGGAATGATAAGAAAGATTAAAAAAAGTCTATAAAAAAATAAAATATAATTTTAAAAAAATAAAAAATAGAAGAAATGAATTCTTCTAAAAAATACTTATTTTTTACGTCCGAAAGAGACAGTTGAAACTAAGGTCAATAATGTTAAAACTACTAAAGCAATTGGATTACCAGCTGCTGGAATTGCAGGAATTGCTTTTTCTGCAACAGGAGCAGCAGGCTCATCTGCAGGTTCTTCCTCAGGTTCCTCTTCAGGTTCTTCACCAGGTTCTTCCTCAGGTTCTTCTGCAGGTTGAGTTACAGTAATTTGAATAGTAGTATTGGATGGATTATAATAATCGTTTCCTAAATACTCAATAGTAGCTTCAGTACTTTCAGATGGTAATTCTACACCTTCAAATACAGCTTTACCCTCTTTTACGTCAACACGACCAATTTCTTTACCATTAATTTTTAATACAGCAGTACCATTTTTAACAGCATGTTCGTTTTGATCAACGATATCTGCGGTAATAGTTACTTTATCACCAGCAGTACCAGAAACATCATCACTTGTAGTTGTAGTGTTTAATGGTAAAACATTGAGTTTAGCTGATTCTTCTGATTCAATATAATCATTTATACCTTCAGAATGTACATCATAATTATATCCATTAAATTTCACGGAATACTTGTAAGTACCAGGGCTTGAAAGTGTGATATCTTTAAATACAGCTTGACCATCTTCAACATCAACAGTATAAGATTCAGAACCTGCCATTAATAATCCACTTTCAAGTTTGTTGCTCCAATCAATAGTTAAAGTAGCAGTTCCATTTGGATTAGGAAGACTGCTAACTTTTGGCTTGATTTTAGCTGTGATGTCCACAACATTCTCAACATAATCAGTGATATCTTCAAGTTCAATCTCAGTCTCGATGTTATAAACCGCATATACAGTGACATTTAGCTCAATACCGGCATATTCAGAAGTTTTAATTTTCATGGTATCACCCTCACCGTACCGCTGTTTAGTGTCATTTCTTTCCCAGTATAAAAATTTTGCCCCATTTGGTATGTCAGCAGGTTCCCTAAATTCATGTGAATAAGCTGTATTATCTGAAGTCCATCTAGCAGAACCTCCTCCATTTCCTAAATTATCAATATACTCACAATTTACACATCCAATAAGGGTTTTAGTATACTGAGCAGTGTATGAATATGTATAATTATGACCAAAACCATTTTCATCAATATATTTTGCAAATGCTTTCTTTTCGGTATGGCCTATATCCTGACCTGTTTGGTCATCTCTCCAACATTTAAAGACATAACGATACCCATCATAAGTAAAACTCTTTTGATTACTCATACCTACTGTACTATTCAACTTTTTCTCAACAGGAAAAGACCATGGCACAGAATTAGGGCCTTCATAATGGGTAACCCACTCACCATAAGTATCACTGTAACCAAAACCATCCATATAATTAATCTTAATAGTAAGAGAACTACTTGCAGTTGGGTTAGGATTTGGATCAACTTCACCAAATTCGCTATCACTTGCTTGTTGAACATCACTGACTGTCTCTTCGGATAAATCAAAATTATCTTGTGTATCACTGATTACTTCATCAGCATCTGCAGCTGCAACAGCACTAACAGACAATAATGCTAAGATAATCAATGAAACGAATAAAACACGAGTTTTCAATTTATCCATATATAATTCACCATATTTTTTTCACAATATGAAATATCTTCCAAAAAAATAAATCAAGTTACAATTTATTTAGATGAAAAACACCCCAAAATTTCATCATATGTAACTTTTGAGAAAAAATAGTGTTCATTTTAATCAAAAAAATCAATCCCTGATTTTTAAAGATGAAACAAATCACATCTTTAAATCATTAATTATTAGAAATTTATTTATCCCAATAATTCGTTAATGGTTAATCTATTTAATACTTAACCCCGTTACATATAATATTAATTAAGTATTCTTTATATATAAATATTTGTATAATGAGTTAATCATTAAAAAAATTATAAAAAAATTATAAAAGAGAAAAAATTACTATGAATTTTCAATAAATAAACGTGACAATGAAAAAAATAGATAAAAAATGGATTATGTAATTAAAAAATAAATAGAAAGAAAATAAAAAAGTTACAAGCCTAATTTATCAACAGCATAAATAAACTGACTTGCCTGGTTTTCCAAACTGTTATCAGGATTTCCGCGCATTTCAAATACAATAGCTGGAATTCCCCCTTCCTCTATAGGAATTGTAGAGTATTGAGGGCTTGAATAGCTTGCCGGTTCATAATAAATCACATAACTTATGTCCTTTGTTACATTATTTGCTGCCTCATAAGATACTGTATCATTGGAAACTGGAGCAAATATATATGGATCTTGCACATAACCACCATTTGAAGCATGAATGTCAATAACCAAATCATATCCGTTTTTAAATGTATCCTTTACCACATAATCCTGTGCAAGCAATTGACCATTCATCCTGCTTTCTTCAAAATCATCACTTTCTGCAGTTACATTAATCCTATAAACATAATATGAATAGTTCAAGTAATCTGAATTGTTCAAAAGGCTATTGTAGATAGCGTCATGGGCATTTGATTCCCTTGGATGCTGCCCTAAGATAAATGCAACCTTTACTGATGAATTGGCATTTCCATAAGGCCCTTCAACTGTTACGGTTCCTATGCTGTTTTTGCCCACTGTCTTTACACCAGTATTCAATTGAGATGAATCCCCGCTAAATGAGCTGATAAAGTCAATTGGAATGAAGTCCAATACATCATTTAATGCAGGGTATTTTTCAGAAAGCTCATTTAAAAAGCTGTCTTCATTTGTTGCATAATCATAGCAAAGAACGAAACCCTCTGCTAATATGACAATAAGAATGATTAAAAAATAGAGTAATTTTTTAGAAGGTTTTCTAGATTTTTTCTTTTGTGCATTCTCTTCATCAACCATTTAAACACCAAAAATAATACATTAACTTAAAATCCTAAAACCTTATAAAAACATTTTAAAAGGAATAACTCCCCTTTTATAGAAATAAACTTTTGTAAAATTTGATATTTTGATATAAATTGATATAATTATAAAAATTAAAAGCTAGAAAAAGCAAATTGGAAAATTATTTTTTCCAAGTTTGTCTTACTCCTCTACCTTTTTTACTACCAGGCTTTTTGTAAGATCTTTTAGGTCTGGTTCTTTTGTTGGTACCTTTTACTTTTGCCATTATATTATCCTCCTTTAATTTTGATGATAAGATTATCGTAAGATTAATCTAAAATAAATAAAAATAAATTTCTCATATTGAAAATATGATAAAATTCTTTATAAAAATAGCTTTAATAATAAAACTTAATAAAATATTTATTTTCAATACATATAAACTTTACCCCTAAAAATTAGTAAAATATTGCTAAAAATCCTATAAATCAGATTTAAGAATAGAATATATGATATTTTAAAAAATTATGAAAAATATTAAAAAATAATTAAAAAATAGTAAAAAAAATGATAGAAAAATAATAAAAAATGATAGAAAAATAATAAAAAATAATCTAAAAATGATAGAAAAATAAAAAAAATAATTAAAAATAATCTAAAAATTTAAAAAAGGAAAATAAAAAAATGTTAGGAAAATTAAGTTGTATATTCAGCATTGATCTTTACATAATCATAGGTAAGATCACAGCCCCAAGCAGTTGCACTTGCATCTCCTTGATACAAATCAACAACTATATTCACTGTCTTTTCCTGCATGATCTCTTCTGCTGAATTAAGCTCATCAGTTCCTTCAAATGCAAGGATTTTACCCTTATCAACTAAAATGGCTTCTTTTCCATCATCGGAATTTAGAGAAACTGAAATCATTTCCTGATTCATTTCACAGCCTGAATATCCTACTGCAGCTACGATTCTTCCCCAATTAGGGTCTCCACCAAAAATAGCTGATTTTACAAGTGAAGAGCTTATAACAGATTTTGAAGCTAAAATAGCATCATTTTCATCCTTAGCGCCATTGACTTTACATTCTATGAATTTAGTTGCCCCTTCACCGTCACGAGCCATCATTTTAGCCAAGCTTATGCAAATGAAATCCAATGCATTTTGGAAATCCTCATTGATTTCACCGTTTTTAGCCACTTCAACACCGGACTTTCCATTAGCCATCAATATTGCAGTGTCATTTGTACTTTGGTCTCCATCAACGACAATCATGTTGAAGCTTCTGTTTACAGCAGATTTCAATGCCTTATTAATCATTTCAGAGGATATTACAGCATCAGTTGCCAAGAAACATAGCATAGTTCCCATATTAGGTGCAATCATTCCTACCCCTTTGGTGATTCCACCAATGCTTACCTTTTCACCATCAATTTCAGTCTCAACAGCAAACTCCTTATGATAAGTGTCAGTTGTCATTATGGACTTTGCAGCATCTGTTGAGCTTTCTGCACTGTGTTCCAATTTGGAAATTGACTCTTCAACCAAAGGCAAAATAATGTCCATAGGCATTTTTCTGCCAATTACACCAGTTGATGCAGTAGCTATTTCAGTTGATGGAATTCCAGTGATGATGGAAGCAAATTCAATGGTCTTATCACAATCATCTATTCCATCTTGACCTGTAAAGCAGTTTGCATTTCCACTATTTACAACAACCAAAGATATTTTTCCGCCTTTGATCATTTCCTTGGTATGGATGATAGGTGCGGCAACAACCTTATTTGATGTGAAAACAGCTGAAGCAGCACTATCCTTTGATTCTATAACTGCTAAGCCGTATTTGCCTTCACGGCTTCCTGCTGCCCGAACACCTTCTACAGCACATATTCCTCCTTCAATAACATTAATCTTAGACATGATATCCCCTTTTGGATTAATAAAAATAAAAATTAACAATTAAAATATAAAAAATCAAAATGATTCAAAACATTTGAATGATTAAAAAAATATTAGAAAAAATTAAAGAAGATTTCTTTAATTAATAAATGCCTGTTGTACTCGAAGCGTTGAATGCGGTGACACTTTGACCTTCGGTAACATTTTCATGAAAATCATAATATGATATTTGGGTACCATTCTCATCATGCAAGTCATAACTGCTGTTTTCATAGACAGTGATATTATCAGTTACATTCATATATTGCACTTCATCAGGATTTGGTTCACTACCAATACCCATAATCATGGAAATGCCTAAAGCCAATCCACAAATGAAAGCAATTAAGATTATAATCATTAAAAGTATTTGTCTAGGGCTTCTAGGCCTTTTTTGCCCAGAACCTTTAGACCATACAGAACTTAATGAATTACTTGATCTTCTAGCATTGCCTGAGTGTCTTGAGCCTCTGGAATTTCTAGAATTATTAGGAGTTCTAGTTTTTAAGACATTCTTGTTTTGATGATTTCTAGAATTCCTAGATCTTCTTCCGATTGCCATTAATTTCACCACAAATTACATTTTTTCAAGTCATTAGACTAAAAATTATAAATCTTCAAATTTTTACTGAATAAAACATTAAACTTAATTTATCTAAATGTATAATAAGCAACGAGCAATAAAACAATTAAAAGCCCATAAATGCCCATGCCCATGATAGCAAGCAAATATGCTGCAACAAACATTATGATAAATGCAGTTATTAATTTACCTTTCTTGTTTGTCAGGAATTCACATAAGGTTCTAGTGAAGTCTGAAGGAATATAATATCCATACAAACCATTAGCCAAATCAAAAATTACTAAGGACAATGCACCGAACCCATGAATGCTCTCTGCAATGTTTGCACGTTCACCTGCCTCTCTTCTGCTTCTTCCAATTCCTATCTTGACTTTAGCGCCGTTGTTTAAGATAAACCATGCACAGTCAAGCCCTGCACGAATAGCTACATCCTTGCTTGGGAATTTTGCAATCAAGTCATCCCCACCTTCACGGTATCCTTCGATTTGCCCTTCGCAATCTTCCATGAACTCCTTAACGCTTGTCATCAATTCCACAAGCTTGTTTCTTCCATATTTGGAAATGAAATTGGTTGAATCCACAATATCAATAAAAAGATATTGCTGGAATTCAGGCGGTTCAGATTCTGCCAATTTAAATGGAGTATCCAAAACAAGTGCATATTCACCACCTAATTTGGTGAATGCAACACCTGGAGAATCTCCAACTTCCTTATTGAACTTAATTGATCTTTCAATAGCTGCAGCACCAGTCATTCCAGCAGCAGCCCTTACGCGAATCCCATTATCCAAGCCGATGCCGACTAATCTTATAGCAACTCTGATTGCATCATTTTTAGACATCAACCTTGAAACGATTTCCGTTTCGCTTCTTTCGATAATTTCTCCATTTTCTCTTAAAATAATATCAGTGAAAAGATTAATAATGTAAGAAGGTTCTGAAAGCTCTACATACATATAACGGTCACTACCCATTATGATATTGCTTACAAGAGCATATTCTTCAACCTTGTCTTGAGCAGGAAGTAATTCATAAAAGCTATGATTTTCTGGAATGTTTTCACGGCCAACATCTCTAACCAAGTTGGTAAAAATACTTTCAGTAGTGATATGTGCCTTATCAATCTCCATTAGCATGGTTTGAGTGTAATTGAACATGTCTACATATTCAGTTTCCAATGGAGTGGTTGGAAAATATTTTGTACCTATACTTATAATATCATGTTTTGTAACTAAGGAAACAAGTTTTCTCATAATACTATGTTCAGCCATATTTTACCTCCTATTAGTTTTTAAATTGCAATAAATCGTTAAATGTAATAAGACCCCATAAAAATAGGGCCTATTTAAATTTAATTCAAGGATTTTCAATTAATCCTTATCTTTCTTTTTCTTGGAATTCTTTTCCAAGTAAATCTCAAATTCCCCTGGTTTTTCAAGTATCATATTAGGCTTTACTGAAACGAATGGGAACTTCCAAGTACCTAATCTGCCTGCAACTGTACTTGCAATATTCCTTGAATTTTTCTTAATGAATGTTTCATCATAGGTATTTGTTTGAATTTCAATATTGAATGGGGAATTGTCTTCAACCTCATCAGTCAAGACAATATTCAAGCCAAAGTAACCTGGCTTTATGAATAAGTCATTCCTAACTGCAATCAAAGGCTTGTGAACCAGTCTCAACCTGTCTGCTACAGTTACTGAAATGTTACCTGCATCCTTTACAGCAGCCTTATAATCCTTAGGATGAACAAGAACAAAGATCACATATGGAACAGATGTTTCCACATCATCAACCATTTCCATAACCTTGTCAAACATAGGCAATTTAGAGAATATTCCTTCTATTTTTGAAGAAACGTTATCCTGTTCAGACTCATCAAGCAATAGAATGGCTTGCTTAGCCACATTCAAAGGAGTGAATTTGGTTGTTTCTTTACCTTTGTAGACTACCCAACGTTTTCTTTCAAGTTCATTCAAGATTTCATCACAAATGTTTTGCAAGAGATTTTTAACCTTTTTAGGCTTTTTAGCTTTTCCCATAACCAATTCATTGTCTTGAATTGAAAAAGGAATTCTTATGCTATTGATATCTGGGAATTCAGACATGAAATCTCTAAACTTGTCATTGGACAAGACTTTAGCATCCTCTTCATAAGCCAAGTCAAGAATATAATGATCTGCAATGGTTCCTACAGGAACTTCATCAATAATCCCATCATCAACCAATCTAACAAAAGTCTCCTTATCATCAATATTATGTCTCAAGGAAGCATCTGCTATAATTAAAAAGTCATGGCCACCTTCTTCCAAAGCTTTTACAGCCAATGTAATGTTTTTTAATTTAGCTTTTGAGCCTTCTTCTTTTTGAAAATGGGCAACGTTTGCCGCATCAATAATAACTTTCAAGATATCACCCTTTAAAAGTTTATTTAATTCTTATGAGTTTAATTAATATGATGATTCAAGTCTTCATGACTTAAATCCTCTTAGAATCCAATATTGTAATCCTATAGAGAATAATATAGCATTCTAATTTAATATTTTATTAATAAATTTTTATTATATAAATATATATCGGTAATAATATATTTAAATGTTTTTAGAATTAGGAGAATATTTTAAAAAATACTTAAAGCATGCTAAAAAAAAAAACTAGGATAAAAACAGTGCAAAAATCAAGAAAAAATAGAAATGAAAATATAAAAAAAATAAAGAAAAGAATTATTTAGATTGAGCAGCTTCAGCTGCCTTTAATTCTTTTTTAGATCTTCTTACAAGATCTCTTAAAGCATTTGAAACATTTGGAGGTACAGAACCCTCTTCCTTGTTCAAGATAACTTCAGAAATAATGTTAGAAAGAACAAATATTGCATGTTTATGCTCTGCTTTTGTTCTGTGAATATGATGAGGACTTATATTTAATGCAAGGTAATCGTCAAAGAACTCATGAGCAGAGTTATCAGTGTCTAAATATTTTAAAACATATACTAAAAATTGATGTAATTGAATCATTTCATCCTTATACATATAATACCTTTCCTATATTTTAAAATTATAAAAATAAAATCAATGGATTTAAATCAAATATCATTTAATTTAAAAGCATACAACACTAACAAACATAAATAAAAGTTATAAAAGATCAATTCAAAGAATATCAAGAAATTTATATCGTATTATGGATTTAAACACCTAACACCAAAACCCCATATATAAATTTCAATAATGAACTACCTAAATTACATACTCAATTTATTTTTGTTAATAGTATTTTAAACGCGATTGTATTTAAAATTTATGTTTAACTATATAAATTTTTATATTTAATTCTTTGTATCAAAAATATATAAATCTTTTTATCAATGAAGATTTTTCAAAACAAAATTTTTAAAAAATTTAGATTTTTCCTATAAAAAATTATGAAAAAATAGACAAAATACCACTTAACCCAATTAATTCATAATGATTTTTAAACAGATCATATGAAAAAAATTTAGAATAATCTGATATTTTTAACAAGGATTCAGGAATCATTAGAATAATTCGAAAAATAGAATAAAAATAACTGAAAAATAAAAGAATTTTATTATAATATTAATAATGTATATAAAATATAAAAAATATAATTAATTATGTTATAAATTATGCATTCAAATCAATCTATAAACTGATGAATGCATAAGACAACAACTAAAAATATAATTATGTTATTTTAGTTTATTTTTATTTAGCAAGAGTGGTAGAATGGAAATTCTAAAGTATGATAAGGAAACTGCAAATGATTTAATCAAAAGGTCACAAGCAGATATCAGCGAAGTATTGAATATAGTTTCAGACATTTTAAAAGATGTTAAGGAAAACAAGGATGAAGCTGTAAAAAGATATACTGCAAAGTTTGATAAGGCAGAATTAGATGATTTGCAGGTTTCAGAAGATGAAATCAAGGAAGCTTACGATAATTTGGATAAAAACCTTATTGAAGCACTTAAAAGAGCATCAGGAAACATTGAAAAATTCCATAAGGCTCAAATTCCAGACGAATGGTTTATGGAAGTAAATCCTGGAATAACCGCTGGACAAATCATCAGGCCAATCAACAGCGTTGGCTGTTACATTCCAGGAGGAAGAGCCGCTTACCCTTCATCTATCCTAATGGAAGTCATTCCTGCAAAAATAGCTGGAGTGGAAAGAATCATTTGCTGCACTCCCCCAGGAGCAGATGGCAAGATAATGGATGCAATCCTTGTTGCTGCAGACTTGGCCGGAGCAGATGAAATCTACAAATGCGGTGGATCCCAAGCTATTGCTGCAATGGCTTATGGAACTGAATCAATTGAAAAGGTTGAAAAGATTGTAGGACCTGGAAACGTATTTGTTACAGGAGCCAAAAAACTGGTTTATGGTGATGTGGATATAGAATTCCCTGCAGGACCATCTGAAGTATTGATCTTGTGTGACAATACTGCAATTCCAGAGTATCTCGCTCATGACTTCCTTTCCCAAGCAGAGCATGACCCTGAGGCTTCATGCTTCTTGGTGACTGATGATGAGGAAATAGCTAAAAATTCAAAAGATCTGATTGAAGAATTCGCAAAAGAAGCAGAAAGACGCGAAATCATTGAAGAATCTTTAGAAAAGCACGGACATATAATTCTTTGTGAAAATATGGAAGAAGCTATTGACTTTACAAACACTTATGCTCCTGAACATTTAATCATAAGCACTGAAGATGACAAAGCAGTTCTAGATAAAATTAAAAATGCAGGTTCCATTTTCCTAGGCAAATATTCCCCAGTTGCAGCTGGAGACTACGGTTCTGGAACCAATCATGTTTTGCCAACAGGCGGTGGAGCTAAAATGTATTCAGGCCTTTCAACTGAAGCATTCCTTAAGAAACCTACTGTTCAGACCTTAACAAAAGAAGGAATCGAAGAGCTTGCAAAAACAGTTATTCCAATAGCGGAGTATGAAGGTTTCTACGCACATGCAAATTCAGTGAAAGTGAGATTGGATAAAAAATAATGCTAAAAAAACTAAGTTTAAATAAATTAAAGAAATAATATAATTATTATAATTATTACAATTATTAATTAGAATTATTAAGCAATTAAATAATTACTAATGTTTATTATTAATTGAAATTAAAAAAATATTTGTAAATATAATCGAGGCGATTAACGTGGATTATTTATTAGGCGACTTAAGAAGAACTCATTATTCAAAAGACGTAAACCCAGATATCAGTGGGGAAGACGTCCTTATCATGGGTTGGGTACATGAAATAAGAGATTTAGGTGGAATCATCTTTGTTATCATTAGAGACAGAGATGGATTAGTGCAAATTACTGCACCAAGCAAAAAAGTGGATGCAAGCATCTTAGAAGATTTAAGAGCACTCAGAAAAGAATCTGTAGTTGCCATCAAAGGTACTGTGCAAGATGCAGGAAAAGCACCAAATGGTGTAGAAATCATTCCAGCTGAAGTCATTATCCTAAACCCTGCTAAACAGCCATTGCCGATGGATCCTACCGAAAAGGTAAAGGCTGAAATCGATACCAGATTGAACTCAAGATTCTTGGATTTAAGAAAAGCAAATGTAAGTTCTATCTTCAAAATTAAAGCTAACATGTTCAAAACCGTTCGTGATTATTTCTACGAACAAGGCATGATTGAAATAAACACTCCTAAACTTGTAGCTTCCGCTACAGAAGGAGGAACTGAACTTTTCCCAATCACTTACTTTGAAAAAGAGGCATTCCTCGGCCAATCACCGCAATTATACAAGCAGATGATGATGGGTGCTGGATTTGACAAGGTATTTGAAATCGGACAAATCTTCAGAGCTGAAGAGCACGACACCTTAAGACACTTGAACGAAGCGGTTTCCATTGACTGTGAAATTTCCTTTGCAGACGATGTGGATGTAATGAAAGTATTGGACGGCATGATCACTGCAGTCCTCAGATCCACTAAGGAAAACTGTGCAAAAGAATTGGAAATCTTAGAATACGACTTAAGCGCTATTCCTGAAGGACCATTCCCAGAAGTAAAATACGATGATGCTGTAGATATCATCAATTCAAAAGGTATCGATATGGAATGGGGAGAAGACTTATCCAGAGAAGCTGAAAAAGCTTTAGGAGACACTCAAGAAGGTTTCTACTTCTTAACCGATTGGCCAACAGCTATTAAGCCATTCTATGCTATGCCTTACGAAGACACTCCAGAAATCAGTCATGCTTTCGACTTGATGTACAAGAACCTTGAGATTTCCTCAGGTTCCACAAGGGTTCACCAATATGACCTCTTAGTAAAACAAATGGTTGAAAGAGACTTAAACCCAGATGGATTCGGAAGCTACTTGAAAGCATTCGAATACGGTATGGCTCCTCACGCTGGTTGGGGTGTAGGTGCTGACAGATTAGCTATGGTATTAACCGGTGTTGAAAACATTAGGGAAACTGTACTCTTCCCAAGAGACAGACACAGATTAACTCCATAAGTTAAAAAAAAAAAAATAAAAATTAATTAAAATATTAATTAAAAAATAATTATATAAAATTTAAATGAAAACAATAAATAAGGAATTTCCTTATTTATTCTATTTATTTTAACAAAAAATAAAAAAAAACTATTTTTAAACTTATTTTACTTATCTTAAACAAACTATTTTAAAATTAAAAACTTTAATAATGAATTCAAGGTAATAATATGCAGGAATATAAGATAGCAATTATAGGAGGAGGGCCAGCAGGAATGATGGCTGCAATAAAGGCAGCACAAGTCTTAGGCCCAAAAACTGTATGCATAATAGAAAAGAATGATAGCTTAGGAAAAAAGCTTCTCATGACAGGAGGGGGACGCTGCAACATTGCAAATAGCACCCCTATTCATGATCAATTGAACTATTACAATAAGAACAAGAATTTCCTAAAACATGCATTATACACATTGCCTCAAGACAAATTGCTTGAAATATTTGAAGAGAAAGACCTTGAATTCCACATTGAGGACAAGAAGAGAATCTTCCCAGACAGTGAAGATGCCCAAGATATTTTAGATGTTTTGGAAGAGTATCTTGAAGAACTGGAAGTGGATATACATACCAATTGTCCAATTAATGCAAATGATATTGAACATGAATTAAATGAAAGGATGGAACCAGTATTCTTAATAGAAAATGATAAGATATCATTAAATGCATCAAAGATTATAGTATCTACAGGAGGCATCACATACCCATCTAGTGGGTCCACTGGAGATGGATATAGGATAGCTTCAAAGATGAATCACACAATCACTGACATCAAGCCAGGGCTTGTTTCATTCAATGTAGATGACTTCCTGCTTAGAAGCTTAAGCGGACTTACATTAAATGATGTAGAACTTTCATTCAAGGATAAGAAAAAAAAGATTTCAGTCAGAGGAGATGCATTGATCAGTCATTTCGGATTGACTGGCCCTGCAGTGATTGACTTAAGCAATTTATTGATTGAAAAGTCCAAGTTTACAATCTTAGATGACAGCTTAAATCAAAAAAGCGATGATGAGATTGAAGAACTTGGATTGTTTACAAATAAAATCAGCATTGACTTCACTCCAAACATTACTGAGGAAGAGATAAAGGAGCAAATCACCAAGGATACTCCTGACAATGGTAAGATGTCCATTAAAAATTATATGAAAAAGTTCCTTCCAACTAATTTCATTGATTACTTCTTGATGAAAATCAATATAAGCCCAAGCAAGACAATGGCTAACATCACTAAAAAGGATAAGAATAAAATAGCTGAGAATCTTAAAAGACATCCGATTGAAATAGAATCCTTGGAAATGGATCTTGCAAAGGTTACAATTGGAGGAGTCAAGTCAAAAGAAATCGATTCCAAAACCCTTCAATCAAGATTTGTGGATGGATTGTACTTTGCAGGAGAAGTTCTTGAAATGGCTGGACCTACTGGTGGCTATAACTTGCAGATAGCATTTGCAACAGGTTACTTAGCAGGTCAGGAAGCTGCAAACAGTTTAAAATAAATCTAATTTCTTATTTTTTTAAAAAAGAGTTTTTTTATTTTTTATTTAATTATTTTTAAAAAAAAAGTATCTGATATTAAAGTATATAACAATTGTTAAAAATGAAAAAATTTAAAAAAAATATAATTGTATAAATTATTAAAATTTATACAATACTTTCAAATCCTTTTGTTGCGAGTAAACGTGCAAAGGAACCTTTTGGAGTCATAACAATATTACCTTTGTTATACTCATCCATAGCTGCTTTAACCATGGTTTGTTTTTTATCAGGGTCTTTTGCAGCTGTAGAAAGCGCTTTAACTAATACCATTACCGCATCTGCTCTGTTCATGGTTCCAGTTACACCACTGTTACCTTTATATCCATTGTAATTATCGTTTTCACGAATAATGTCTGTTGCACTAAGGGTAGTTACTTCACCATCAACTTCAAGTGGTCTTACAGAATCAATGATATTATCTAAACCTTCATCATAGATTACAACAACAGCATCTATTTGTGTTCCATTACGAGCTTCTACAATTTCTTTTGCATATTGCATACCGTCCTCTACACCATTCCAAAGACAATCGTGGAAACGCATATTGCCTCTCAGATTTCCAGGAGCCGGTTGTGTTGGATGCACCATTCCACCAGGATAGAATGGTTCATAACCTTTCAAGTGTCCTTCTTCTAAACGAACAATAAATGCCATATCACATCCACCATTTGGCTGTTCATATTTATCTGCTGCAAGGACTAGAATAGTCTTGTTTTCAGCAGTTAAATCAGGACCACCTATGAAAAAGCTACCTATAACGAATAATAACCAAATAAGAATAACAGAAAGAATGGCTATAATAAGTTTTTGTCTTCTATTCATAATTTATTCCTTCCTAAATACATTATCAATTTTATAATCATTATAATATATTGCATTTATATTTTATAAATCTATTTGTAAATCTAATCTGAAAAAATAAAAAATTGGAATATATAAATAGAAAAAGAAAAAATTTAAAATCTGAAGAATAATGAAATAAAAAACTAAAGATGAAAAATCTAAAGAATAGAAAAATAATAAGAAAAATAGAAAATATAAAAAATTATATCTTATCACTCCAAAGGCTAAACTCCTTTATTTGAGGTGGAATTCCTTGATCTCCACAGGATTCAAGCCATCCTTCGCTAGACTCGAATTCCTCATCATAATCCACACTGTTTACAAAATCTATCAAACCTTGATTTCTAATCAATACATCTCTTGGCTTTAAGGTAGAAGACCAAATATAAAAGACCTTAAAAACAGTGTCAGGATGATATCCTCCGCCTAAATCTATAGACAATACATCACATCTATCAATTGATTTTGCAACCTGTTCCAAGGTTTCATGAAGTCTCACATCAGCACTCAAGAATGTGAAATTATCATTGTATCTTGAAAGCCTATCCATAGGTTCAATAGCTTCTGGACTGTTATCTATGCTTATTAAGCGCCCAGTAGTCAGTTTATATAATATTATTTCACTTGACTTTCCTACATGAGCCCCTAACTCAACAACATTGTCTGTCTTTTCCAGAACTTCCCTTAAATGTTGCCTATAGACTTTCATATCATAACTGAGCTTTATCACTTATATCACCCCATAATCATGATTTTGTAATTTTAATTCCTTCAGTATCCATTTTATAGAATTCAAATTCATTATAGCATTTCGCTTCCAACTTAAGCTTTTGGTCTTCATTTGCTATTGCAAATACAGTGTTTCCCAACATTGCCATTGCACTTCCAAGGACCTTTCCATGCAATTCATGGACAATCTGCAATAGCTCATCATTAATTAGATGTGTCTTCTTTGCAAATTTCAATGAGGCATTCATGAATTTCTTGATTGTTTCCTCTTCATTGAATTCACTGTCAACAGCTACATTGAACTTATTCTTGAATTTGGAGCCAATGACTATTCCATCATCTTTTTTGTTGAATTCCTCCCCTATTTCCAATCCTGCCTGTGTAATTATCTTCTTATGCTTTGGATCCTGTATGATTGAAGCGGTTGATATTTCCCCTAAGGATTTTGTGATAACATAAAAATCTGATTTCAATGATTCAAAGACTCCAAAACCAGTTTTTTCATGTGGAACAATTGATTTTGCCTTACCATATCCTGGAGCTCCTGGTTTTGTTCTTAGAACTATTCCCTTTGAAAGCTCTCCAATCACATCTCCAAGTCCAGTTCCAAGTTCCACTTCTGCCAAATGGGCATACTTTCCGCATTCTTCTATGGATAATCCTAAGTTAAAGTGCTCATTTATGCAAATGGCAGTGCCAATAGCTGATGAAGCGGATGTTCCAAACCCGCATCCTATCGGGACCTGAATGGTTTGCTTAATAAGGACATTCTTCAAGTCAAACTCAATATCCTTTTTCATAAGCTCTATGGTCTTTAGAATGATCACTTCATTATATTCATCCTTCTTTCCATTAATTAGAATAGAAAACTCATCACTTACATCTATTTCAGTGATTACACCCTTATCCAAAAGCACTCCTGCACCTAAAGACCCTTTCAATAATGGGTCTTCATTATCAATAATGCTAAAGAAACCAGTGATATGAAATGGAACAAATACAGAAATCATTTTAACACATCTAGTTTAAAATTAATTTATAATAAATAATAAGTTTATAAATCATAAGAATAAAAATATTAAACAATAAATATATAATTCTATTTAATTAATATAAATATAGATTTTAACATTTATAAAAGTTTATAATTACAGATTATTCAAAATTACAATTATTTTACTCGAAGGAGAGATATTATTGAATTATAAAAGAATTGATTTACATATGCACAGCTTATTCAGTGATGGAGAGCTTTTGCCATCTGAACTTGCAAGAAGAGCACTTGTACTTGGACATGAAGCAATAGCTATTACAGATCATGTTGACTACTCAAACATCAACACCATTCCTGAAATCAGCGCTGCAATTGATGATATAAACAATAACTGGGACATTACAGTGGTTTTAGGTGCTGAAATCACTCACGCTCCTGTTGAATCCATTCCAGACCTTGCAGACAAGGCACGTGAATTAGGTGCAAAGATTGTTGTCGTTCATGGTGAAACATTGAATGAGCCTGTTGTTGAAGGCACTAACTTTGCTGCAGTAAACTGTAAGGAAATCGATATTTTAGGCCACCCTGGTTTAATCACAAAAGAAGAGGCAGAACTTGCTAAAAAGAATGATGTCGCTTTGGAAATCAGTGCAAGAAAAGGCCATTGCTTAGGAAACGGTCACGTAGCAAACATTGCAAGAGAAGTTGGAAATGACCTCTTAATCGACACAGATACCCATTCTCCTGACAATCTAATTACATTCGAAAGAGCATTTGAAATAGGATTAGGAGCTGGAATGACAGAAGAAGAAGTGTTGAAAGCTACCGTTGAAAATCCTAGAAAAATCCTAAAAAGACATGGAATAAACCTTTAATTATTCCATATTTTACTTTTTTTTATTTTATTAAAAAATTAATTAAATATAAAATTAAAATAAAATCTTTTTTAAAAAAATAGTGTTTAATAATCTATTGAATATTTTATTAGTGTTCCTTGACTTTTTTGCTTTCCTTATCGTTGCAGCAGCCAAAGAAGAAATTTCTTATTTTCTTGACTTCAGACTTGTTTTCCTTTTTTACCCTTTCATCCCTTTCATGCATTTTTCTTCTTGCTTCAGCCATATTTCCCATATTTTCACCTGCTAAAAAAATTTTTTAATATAATTATATATGTATATATAAAACATCATTAATAAAGTTTTAAAAATAAATCTAAAAAAATAGCTTAAAAAAACAAAATCTTGAAAAACAGTGATCATCAACCAGCAACAAAAAAGAATGAATCCTTTTTGTTTGCCAATTAATTTAATTTAGAAATTAAAACTTTTTTAATACAGCTCTAGAACAGAGATTTGATTTGAGCGATTTTGGAAAATTATATAGTGAATTTATTTGGATGTGTGTTTTTGATTTGATTGAAATTTTGAAGATAATTCTTTTCCGTAATGTTTTGTTGTTAGAGCATATATAGCAATAAAGTTTTAAGTAGTTTAGAACTATAAGGTCATTTCCAAAAATCATTTTCTAAAGGAAACAACTTTTGGATCTCTTTTTCTTTCTCGTTTAGTAGGTTTCATTTGCTTTTTACCGCAAATTCCACTTTTGGTTCTTCCCAATATTTCACCTCCCGAGAATTAAAGACAAAAGTACATAAATTTCAAGGACTTGATTTTAATTTGGAGTGATTAATGACAGTATTCTTTTTACTTGTAGGCGAATCCTTAAAATTTAGGTGTACCTAAATATCTTTAATTATAGTTTGTTTTCATCATATATAAATGTTTAGGTATGCCTAAATATTAGTATCTATACAAAATGTTTGTACATATCAAAACAGTTATATACTATAAGAACAAATATTAATATAGATATTTGGGACAACTCCAGCGTCGAAAACAAGATACTGGATTAAAATGAATACTATCGAAATCCAAAGAAAAAATGACCCTGAATATCTCCAAAAAAGTTAGAATGTACTAATTAGCCTGATTAGAGACATTTAAACTAAAATGCATCAATTGTATTGCAATTGATTAAGCGGTTGAACTATGATTGGTTTTTTAAAATCGATCCAATAAAAAAAAATAAGCAAATTTTTGTAAAAAAAATGTGTTTTAGCAAGGAATTAAACTAAAATCATTCGACAAAACATTGCTTCAATCTACATTTCAAATCAAATCAAAAAAAGAAAAACAAATCTCGCAAATCGAAAAAACAAAAATTAGAGGTGGAAATATCAAGATACGAAAAATAAAACCTCAATTTGAAAAGCAAAATTTCAAAAACAAGTAGGAGCAAACAAAGAAGAAATGATTTGTTTGCTTTTACATTATTTTATTAGATATTTTTTATAACTATTTTTTATAATTTTATTAAATTTATTAAATTTAAAAAAGAAAAAACTTATTTTAAAACCTTGTATTCCATAACAAAGTCCTTTCCTAAAGGATAATACTTTTCCAATTTCAATGGAACAGCTTCCTTCATGTAATCGAATCCCTCACCATCGAAGAATGTTTTGGAATCCTTTCCTCCAACAATCATAGGAGCTATGCAGATTTTAACTTCATCTATCAGATTCTCACGTATCATGGAAAAGTTAAGAGTGGATCCACCTTCAAGCATAAGGGTCTCTATTCCTTTGGAACTTAAGTATTCCATAAATTCTGTCAAATCAACAGATTCCTTTGATGAATAAAATACATCTGCCTTTTTGGAAATTTCCTTTGCCCTTGCTACGGCATCCTCATCGCAATCAGGATTATTCTCATCACAAACACTGCTTACAGCAATGATTGTTTCAGCATCATCATTCAAAATCCTATAGTCAATTGGTGTCCTTGCCTTATTGTCAACTACAACTCGAATTGGATTGTCCTCTTTTCTTGCATTTATCTTGTGAACGGTAAGTCTTGGGTCATCTGCAAGTACGGTTCCTATTCCAACCATGATTGCATCAACTTCCTTTCTTATTTCATGAACACGTTCAAGATCTTCCTTGCCAGAAATTTCAGAACTTCCAGTTCTTGTAGCTATTTTTCCATCCAATGTCATGGTTGCATTAAGGATTACATAAGGTTTCATAATACCCTACCTTTAAATTTAATAATAGATTTATGAGAATTGAATAATATTTATAACTATCAATTTAATTAATCGTTCATTCAAAATTATATGTCGAATACATATCTTGCATTCTTTTCAGTTTGTTGGTCTATATCACTTACTTCACATTCATGAAGTTCAGATAATTTTTCAACTGCAAGTGCAACATTTGCAGGTTCATTTCTTTCATCCTTGGTCATTGCCAAGTATGGGCTGTCAGTTTCAGTCAAGATTCTTTCAATAGGAATTTCCTTGAAAAGATCTTGATGTCTTGGACTATAACATACCATGGTTGAACAGCTTAGGTAATGATCTTCAATGTCCAAGATTTTTCTTGCTGTTTTTAGGCTGCCTCCATAGCAATGATAGATCACCTTAGGAATGTCATCATAATTTTTCAATAAGTTGAATATCTTCTTTTCACAGTCTCTGCCATGAATAAGCAATGGTTTCTTGTATTCATTTGCAATTTCAATGAATCCAGTGAATATTTCCTGTTGTCTGGCTCTCAATGCTTTATCAGTGCAATAGAAGAAATCCATTCCAACTTCCCCAACTGCCAATATCTCATCAAGATGCTCAATCATCTGCTTATGGGCAGCATCTATCTCCTCTTGAGGGGAGTTCTGGGATGAAACAGGATGGAATCCAAAGGTTGGATAAACGAATCCTTCATATTCCTTAGAAAGAGCCAATGCCTTTGCATTGCTTTCCAAACCATATCCTGAGTTGATTACAGCATTGAGTTTTTCCTTAGCCCTTTCTATTACCTTATCACGATCTGGATCAAATTCATCAAAATCTATATGACAATGTGTGTCTATCATAATATCACATAAAAATAAAATAATAATTAAATGTTAAAAAAAGATAAAAAGAGAAAGAGATTTTTTAAATATTTTAAGTTTATACTCCAAAACGTCTATCTCTTTCCTGATAGTCCCTAATAGCTCTTAAATAGTCAACTTTCCTTAACTCTGGCCATAAGCTATCACAGAAATAAAGCTCGGAGTAAGAAGATTGCCATAATAGGAAACCACTTAGTCTTTCTTCACCACTGGTTCTTATGATAAGACTTGGATCTTCAAGTCCTGCAGTGTAAAGGTTTTTACTGACCATTTCCTCATCGATATCGTCAATGGAAATTTCACCATCTTCCACTTGCTTATAGATTTTCTTGATTGCATCCACAATTTCCAATCTTCCATCATAACCAATAGCTAAGTTGAAAAGTCTTTCATTATAATCCTTTGTAGCTTCTTCAGCTTCCATAATAGCTTCTCTAACGCTTTCAGGCAATAGTTCAGTTCTTCCTACAACCTTAACTTTAACCTTATTCTTATGAATCTTCTCATGGCTTACAATTCTCTTGAAGTTCTTTACAAAAAGATTCATCAATCCTTCAACTTCCTTTTCAGGCCTGTTGAAGTTTTCTGTTGAAAAGGCATAAGCGGTAACAATTTCAATTCCTAAATCAATACTCCAGTCAAGAACCTTTTCCAAGGTATCCACACCAATTTCATGGCCCTTGATAACCTCCATATTTCCTTGTATCTTGGAGTATCTTCTATTACCATCCATGATAATAGCTACATGTCTTGGCATCCTTTCAGGGTCTAATTCATTTAAAAGACGCTTCTCATAAAGTGTATATAAAAATTTTGGCGGCAAAACAATCCCCCACAATAATTTTTTTATTTTTTTTTTGAAATTTTTCCTAAATATTATTTAACCATTACTTAATGAAGTAATTCTATTAATAATATATTTAAAAAAAATAATTTAAATATTGTTATATAAATTTTTATGAAAAATAGTTTTAAAAAGTGAAAAATATTATTATTCTCTTAATTTAGCTAGATTATAAGCTAATTTCAAGCTTCTGATGTAACCTTCTACAGTTTGGTCACGGCTTGTATCAATGAATATCTCATCTATTCCAAGTGTTACAGCACCATAGCTTGGCCATTTGTCAAGAAGCACAAGTGTTCTGAACATGATGTTTCCAAAGATTCCATCATTTGCAAGAATGATGTTATAGCCATCTTCAATAGCCTGTTCGAGGAGAATGTAATAGTTTTTAATTGAATAATTCTTGGATATCTCATCACTATCATTATCGAAATTATCCAATTCCTTAAAAGTCTCTATTAATCGATTTGTCAATTCCTCAGAAGAAATTAGGCTTTCATCTATTCTTTCGCTTCTTCCCAAATCATCCTTTCTTCCTTCAGCCAAAACAGCTATTTTTGGCTTCTTTCCAAGGTATTGGATAAAATTAGCTGCTTGAATAGCTAATGTCACCTTTTCTTCAATGTTCTTTCCTTCATCAATGCCTACAGGAGCAAGGAGGTATTCATAATCATGAGAAAAGCTTTCATCATCTTCTGTGTTGATATAAGTGGTTCTATTGATTGTCTTATCTGATTTGAACTCTTTAATGGCTTTAATGACTTTAGATGCCTTTAAAGATCCTCTGATAACTGCATCAATTTTTGGATTTTTAAAAGCTTCTATAAGCTCATCTTCAGTTTTAACTAAAGTTATTTCCAAATCATCAATCTCATTGAGTTCCTTAGAAGCCTTTATGATATTTTCATTTTCTCCTAAACCAGCCACTATTCTAATCATAGTAATTGTTTTATTCATTATTTAATTTATAGTTTTATAAAAATCAAAAATGAAAATAAAATGTTAGAAATAGTAAAAGTATGAAAAATTAGAAAAAATAGTAGATAAAATTTAGATAAAATAAGAAAAAAGAAAAAAAGAAATTAGATAAATTTAGAATTGTTTACCTAATTCGTAAGCTTCTTTTAATTTGTCTTCTTGTTCGTCTGCAACGATTCCTGCAGGACCAGCGCTACCAGCATCTACATGACCGATGACTTCATATCCCATAAAGGTGAATGGAGAGAATTTGGTCAATTCGATGTATCCTTCGTAGGTTCCTTCAGGTTGGTTTTCAGTGAAGATAAGAGCAGCTTTACCGCTTAAGCTTTTATCTGGGTTTTGTCCAATTGCATAGAAACGGTCAATGATGGTTTTTGCTTGTGCAGACATTTGACCATAGTAGATAGGGGTTGCAAAGATTACACCATCTGCAGCTACCAAATCGTTGATGATCTTGTTACCGTCATCAGCACGTACACAGTCAGGGTTTTCAGCACAGTATAAACATGCTTTACATGGAGCAATGTCTTCTTCTTCGAGGTAGTATTTAACTACTTCGTGTCCGTTTTCTTCTGCACCTTTAATCATTTCATCCATCAATACGTCACAGTTTCCACCAATACGTGGACTTCCTTGTAATGCAATAATTTTCATCTTTTTGCCTCCAAAATTTCAAATTTCTAATAATAAATATTATTAATTATGTAATAATATATTTTAAACTTATTTAAAGTTTTATTTAGTTAAACAAGTTAATATAATCGATTAATTCAATAATCTACTTTTCCCAAGCGACTTTCAATGCAGCTTCAATAGCTTCTGAAGTCTTTACCAAATCCTCTTCAGTGTGTGCACCGGAAATGAAATTGCACTCGAATTGGCTTGGTGGAATGAATACACCATTCTTCAATAGTTCTCTGAAGTATACCAAGAACCTTTTGGTGTCTGACTTTTGAGCTATTTCATAATTGAGCACTGGCTCTGGATTGAAGTAGATTTGGAACATTGATGCAAGACCTACAACCTGCAAGTCCAAGTTCAAGTCTTCAACAATGTCTTTCATATTGTCTCTCAAGAAGTCTCCTTTTCTTGCCAATTCGCCATAGAAGACATAATCCAATTTCTTTAATGTGGAAAGACCAGCTTGAACTGAAATAGGGTTTCCGCTAAAGGTTCCTGCTTGGTAAACCTTGCCGTTAGGTGCAATCATTTCCATGATTTCCTTTTTACCAGCATAAGCACCAATTGGGAATCCTCCACCTAATATCTTAGCAAAAGTGACTAAATCAGGTTTTACTCCATAATACTCTTGAGCTCCACCACGAGAGACTCTAAAACCAGTGATAACTTCATCAAAAATCAATACGATGTCATTTTCCTCTGTGATTTCCCTTAGGAATTTAAGGAACTTTACATTAGGTTCAACACAACCGATATTTCCCATAACAGGCTCTACGATAATACAAGCAATGTTTTCCCCTTCCTCATCAATCAATTTGGTCATTGCATCAACATCATTGAATGGGACGGAAAGGGTGTTTTGGGTTGTTTCAACTGGAATTCCTAAAGAATCAGGAAGACATGCTGCACCTGAACCTGATTTTACAAGAACATAGTCATGAGCTCCATGATAAGATCCTTCAAACTTGACTATCTTATCCCTGCCTGTAAATCCTCTTGCAAGTCTGATTGCAGCCATTGTAGCTTCTGTACCTGAGTTAACGAAACGAACCATCTCAGCGCATGGAACCCTATCGATAATTTCCTGTGCCAATTTGACCTCATTTTCAGTAGGAGCACCGTAAGCGGTTCCCTTTTGCATCTGTGCATAAACGTCTTTCATGACATCATCATCACTATGACCAAGCAATATAGGCCCATATGCCAAACAGTGGTCAACATAATCGTTTCCATCAATGTCCTTGATGTGAGAACCTTTCGCTTCCTTTACAAAGAATGGATATGGTTCAAAAGCACGTACTGGAGAGTTTACTCCTCCAGGAGTGATTGTTTTACTTATTTTAAACAATTCTTCACTATTCATGATAATAATTCCTATAAGTTTAATTTAAATGATTAATTTTTTAATTTATATGATATAGTTTATTTATCTTAATTAATAGGTATTTCTATTTTATAAAAAGTTTAATATCATAAAATATAAAAATCAATTCAAGAAAAAACAATCAACTAATTTTAAAGGATGATAAAATGGATTTATTGGATGTAATGCTAAAAAGAAGAAGCGTGAGAAAATACACTGATGAAGAGATTCCAAATGAGAAAATGAACAAGATCCTGCAGGCAGGACTCCTTGCTCCAACAAGCAGAAACCTGAAGCCATGCAATTTTTTAGTTATTGATAACAAGGAAACATTAAAGAAAATAAGCAAATCAAAGGCATTTGGAGCTTCATTTGTAAAGAATGCAAACAAGGCAATAGCTGTCATTGCAAACAGCAAGGTCTCTGATACATGGATTGAAGACTCCTCAATAGCTTTGGCATTCATGCATCTGATGGCAGCAGAACAGGATGTTGGAAGCTGCTGGATTCAAATCCATTTAAGGAAATCAAAATTAGGAAAATCATCTGAAGACATTGTGCGTGACATTTTAGGAATTGATGATTACTTTAGAATAGTCGGTATTTTAGCATTAGGAATTGAAGATGGACATATGGAAGCTTACACCCTTGATGATATCGATAAGGAAAAAGTCCATTATCTTCGTTAAAATGTTAAAAAAAGAGCAATAATCATATTTTTTATTTTTTAAAAAAATGATTTATGAATCTAATCCCAATGGATTAAGATTCAAATCATTCCCAATATCTACATTGCAGGATAAAAATCCTACAATACACCAAATAGATATTGAAAGTCTATAAAAATGTTGGGTCAAAAGTTTAATGAATAAACTTTTAAACTCTAATAATGAATATGAATAAAATGATATTTAAATTTTTTTAATGGTTTTTTAAATTGCAGGATGTGAGCTTTGCAAGTCAAAGGAAACTCAAGAACAACTTGGTGCAGTTGTTAAAAAACAAAATCTTGCAATAATGTTTTTTCCTACAATTTAAGGGGCATTATGACCTCATAACAATTTGTATACAATCATTATGATGATAAAGGCCATGCACCACAAATAAATGAGATACACGACCAGTGCCAACCAAATCTTTGATTGGATAGACATAATGAACCCCCATTTTTATAGACTTGCCAGAGGGAATTTTCTTCAAATAATCATGAATCAAATTCATGGCAATAAAGCAAAAATGCATAATATCACCTCCTGGACTTAAAGAGTTTACATTTAGGTATAAAAATATGTAATTCCTTTTATTTATAGTTTATTTTGGATATAACAACTTAAAAATTCTTATTTTACCATAATATTGCTTTAATGTTGTTATAATATTTAACTAATTTTGAATAATTAATTAAAAAATGATAAATTTATGATAAAATTTTAAAAAAAAGATAAAAAATAGTAAAAAAAAGAGAAAATAGTTAAGAGTTAATACTCCCAACTAGTGAAAGAATTTTGGTCCAGCTTTTGCTGGCCGAAGGCCAGTAAAAGGTGGTTTATTGTTCAATGATCTGTTCATCAATCGCCATACCAAAATGTCTTGCACTATCGTCAATAAATCCTTTGACTTTCATTCCAGGCTCTAAAACTGAAACGGAAATAGGTTCACCATTCTCATCGACTAATCTTATGGTTTCTGCATTTTGAACCAATGACCTTATTTTCATATCCTCATATTCCGCTTCAATCAAAAGAAGAGGCCTTTTTTCTATCTTGGATCTACCTACGATAGACTTTTTGGTCTTTCCATCACCATCAACAATCAATACCTCATCACCTGTTTCAAGCTCGCTTAGGTATCTTGTCTTGTTTCCTGGAACCATGACATAAGCTTGAACAGGACCAGCATTAACTCTAAACGGTCTTGATGCCACATATTCGCTTTCCAAGCTTTCGCTGTGAATAAAGAACATTGCTTTAGAATAGGAACCAATGAGCATTCCTTCTCCAGGTTTCATCATGGTTGTTGTATCGATGCAAACTCTATCTCCAGAACCTACAGGTTCCACATTGCTTATAGTTAAGTCTTTTAACTCATAGCTTTCTGTTGAAAGCTCATCAATCAAGTTTGCAATGTCTTTTATCTGTGCAAATTCCTGTGGCTCGAATATTACTCCATCAGTGCCCACTTCCAAGGTTTCCATAGCCACTTTTGCATCATCTGCAGTCTTTACAGCAGCTATTATGTTTACATTTTCCTTTTGAAGGTCTGCAATGATGTTTTCAAGGGGAATGATTGTCCAGTCAGTAGCTACAAGGATTATATAATCAACAACTCTTCCTAAGGTCACTGCCAATTGCTCATGCAACTTATCGGTAATGACTATATAGGCACAGACAGTTTTTCCACTGTTTTTAGCTTCATTTGCTTTAGCTAAATCTGCTGATTCATTCAAGTTGTCCTTAAGCTCAAGAGTGCCGTCTCCTTCACCGTCAATTCCAACTAAATAAATGTCAGCATCGTCATCATTGGAAATTATCTTGAAGTTTCCAACTTTCCTGATGTTTTCACTGTCTTCTGTATCAAGAACGTAATCGATTCCTGATTCAAGTGCTGTTGTGATGAATTCTTTCTTATCGTCCCAGCTTGCCTTTGGGGACATGATCCAAGCGAATTTATTTGACAATTTTAATCTCCTTAAATATTTCTTTTATTAATCTTGCATTATAATTTTTGTCTTGATTGTTAATAGATAAAAACTATTTTTATAATTATAATTAATCTAATCGAGGAATTTCAATGCTTCTTCAACATCCAAATCATTGTGAACTACTTCTGAAATAGCTCTTGTGATTTTTCCAGGGTTTTCAGCTTGGAAAAGGTTTCTTCCAAATGCTACACCTGCTCCTCCAACTTCAAGGGAATCCCTTACCATCTCTAAAAGTTCCCTATCGGTTTCAACTTTTGGTCCTCCTGCAATGACTACAGGCACTAATGCTCCTTCAACCACTTCCTTAAAGGAATCAGGGTCACCGGTATAATTGGTTTTTACAATGTCTACACCAAGTTCGGAACCTACACGTGCTGCATGCTTTACCATTTCAACATCATGCTCGTTTTCAACCTTTTGTCCTCTTGGGTACATCATTGCTAAAAGTGGAATTCCCCAGTAACTGCAGGTTTCAGAGATTTCACCAAGTTCCATAAGCATTTCAGGCTCGTTTTCAGAACCTATGTTCACATGCACGGATACTGCATCTGCACCTAATTGGATTGCCTTTTCAACACTGGTTACAGTTACCTTGTTGTTTGGATCTGGGCTTAAAGAGGTACTTGCAGACAAGTGTACAATAAGACCTATATCCTTACCGTATCCTCTGTGTCCAAGGCCAACAATACCTTTATGCATCAAAATTGCATTTGCTCCACCTTGGGAGATGCTTTCAACGGTTTCATCCATATTAATTATTCCTTTGATTGGACCGCTTGATACACCATGGTCCATAGGAGCAATTACGGTTCTTCCGGTTTTTCTATTGAAAATCCTTTCTAAACGAATTCTTTTTCCTATTTCAGTCATAAGATTAGTCTCCTTAAATCTACAATTATTATATAAATATTATATAATATCAATTTACCATTTAAATATTTAATGATAAAATATAAAAGTTTTATTATGATTTGAAAAAATATATGAAATATAATGTATATTTTTATACATTAATGTATTTTTAAATACAATTATTATTTTATTATTTTTTATATATAAATCTTTTTGAAATTTGAATGAAAATAGAAAATACATTAACTGATTTTAGTTATTTTTAAATAATTGTAGCAATAAAATAGAAATAATGAAGGAAAAAACAAATGATGGATTTTATGATTACAACCGTTTAGGGGACCTTTTATTTATTTTTCACAAGAATCATAAAACCTATTTCAACAATGCCTTGGCGAAATATGACTTGAATCTTATTCAGGTACTGTGCATAGCTCGAATCTACAATGAGGAAAACCTGAATCAAAAGGATCTCTCAGACAGCCTTTATATTACAAAAGGAGCTATCACCAAAGCCATAAGGAAATTAGAATCCAATGGAATCATTATAAGGGAACAGTCAAAAGCAGATAAAAGGCACAATATCCTAAAGCTATCCCAAAAAGGAAAGGACCTTATACCAATTCTCGAAGAGATCAATAATGAATGGGAAGAGAAAATGGGATTGGATAAGTTAGATGATGACTTCTTCAAGACATTCATTGACTTGGCATTCAAGTCTGCTGAATTGAATGATTTGGAATAAATTAGACTATTTTTTAAATTTTCTTTAAAATAATTACAAGCAATTAAATTCTTTTTTAAAAATCATTTATAAAATTTTAAATATTTAAAATCATAAAATAGTATACAAGTAAACTATATTTTATTTTTTGATTTTTTTATTCCATATAGTTTATAATTTATATACTTGGTGATAAAATGGATATTAAAAAAGTTGTTGTAGCTGGTGGAGGAGTACTCGGTAGTCAAATCGCTTATCAGTCCGCTTTCTGTGGTTTTGATGTAACTGTATGGTTAAGAAGCGAAGGCTCAATTGAAAGAGCTAAACCAAAATTCGAAAGATTATTAGGCATCTATCTTAACTCTCTCGAAGCAATGAAAACCGATAAATCTGCATACTGCAGAGGATTCAGCAAAACTCCTGACCTTAGCGATGAAGAAATCGACGCATTGAAAGAACAAGCTCAAAAAGCATTCGACAGCTTGAAATTAACAACAAGTTATGAAGAAGCAGCAGCAGATGCAGACCTTGTAATTGAAGCAATTGCAGAAGACCCAGAACAAAAGATCCCATTCTATGAAGAATTGGCAAAATACTTACCTGAAAAGACAATTGTTGTAACCAACTCATCTACATTGCTCCCAAGCCAATTTGCAGAATACACTGGAAGACCTGAAAAGTACCTTGCTTTCCACTTTGCAAACAATATTTGGGCTCAAAACACTGCTGAAGTAATGCCACACCCTGGAACCGAACAACAATACTTCGATGCAATCGTTCAATATGCAGAAGACATCAACATGGTCCCAATTAAAGTATTGAAAGAACAACCAGGATATGTGCTCAACTCCTTGCTTGTACCGTTCCTCTCTGCAGGACAAGCTTTATGGGCAGAAGAAGTTGCAGACCCTGAAACAATTGACTTGACCTGGAGACTTGCTACAGGTTCACCAAACGGTCCTTTCCAAATCTTGGACATTGTAGGTCTCGTAACTGCATACAATATCGGTATTATGGATCCTAGATCCCAAGACCCTAACACAACCCAAGGAAAAATAGCCAAAAAGCTTAAAGAAAAAATCGATAAGGGCGAAACCGGTATCAACGCAGGAAAAGGTTTCTACGAATATTAATTGCCAATATTAGTAATATCTTAAACAATTTTTAAATAAATGATGAAAATCATTTATTTTCATTACTTTTTTTACAATTTTTAACTAATTTTTATTACTTTTTTAAGAAATGAGAAATTAACCTAATTATTAAACTGTCCTAAATTTCTTAATTAAAATATCAATATTAATTTTTTTTAATTTAATAATTTTACAAAATAATAATAAAAATAATTATTATTAAAAAATGTTCATATAAATTAAATATTAACTAAACATTAACCAGGATAAATGATAAAATATTAAATAAAATAAAAAGATTTATAAACATTTTCTAATATAAATATTAACAACGATATATTGTACAATATATTATCAAAAGACTTTATACAAAATTCAATATTTTAGGAGATAAAAAATGATTGTAAGTGTAATTGGTGGAACTGGTCCACAAGGTTTAGGAATTGCTCTCAGATTAGCAATTGAAGGTGTCGAAGTTATTGTTGGTTCCCGTAAGGAAGAAAAAGCATTAGATGTTGTCGCAGAAGCTAAGGAAAAATACGCAGACTACGACTTAAACATCAAAGGTTTAGCTAACGAAGATGCAGCAAAAGAAGGAGACATCTTAATCCTCACTGTACCTCTCGCAGCACAAAAACCAACTTTAGAATCAATCAAGGAATTCTGTACTGACAAGATTGTATTAGATGCAACCGTACCATTAGAAACTGCAATCGGTGGAAAACCATTCAGATTTGTAGACTTAATGGAAGGATCTGCAGCTGAAAGAACTGCAAGCATCCTTAAAGGAACCGGTGCAAAAGTCATCTGTGCATTCTGTAACATCAGCAACTCTCACTTATCAAACATTCCAGAAGAAATCGACTGTGACTGTTTGATTGCTGGTGACGACAAGGAAGCAAAAGAAATTGCAGCAGAACTCATCAACAAAATCCCAGGTATCAGAACCATTGATACAGGTATCTTGGAAAAATCCAGAATCATTGAAAAGATCACTCCACTCCTTATCGGATTAAACATCAAATACAAATCCCATTACGGTGGACTCAGAATTACTGGAATTCCAAAATTGGATGAATAAATATCTTAACCTTAATTATTCTATTTTATAGAATAATTATTTTTTCTTTTTTTATTTTTAAATTAAACATTCAACAACAAAACCCATACTAATTTTTTAATAATAATTACAAATATTAATTTAACTCTACTTTTGGAAGTGATAATATAAACTGGAAATTCAAAAAGTTTAGTGAACTCACAACAAATGAATTATACGAAATTCTCAAATTGAGAGCGGAAGTATTTGTTGTTGAACAAGATTGTCCTTATCAAGACATGGATGATAAAGACAAGTCTGCTTATCATTTATTTTTAGAAGATGAGGAAAATAATTCAATAGTTGTTGCTGTTTTAAGAATCCTTCCAGAAAATGTTTCATATGAAGATATGGCAATTGGCAGAGTGATTGTGAAAAAATCATATAGAGGTCAGGGAATCTCTAAAATCATGATGAAGAAAGCAATTGACTTTATTGTTAACGATTTGGATAAAAAAAGAATCAAACTTTCAGGACAAGCTTATTTAACTAAATTCTATGAGGATTTAGGTTTCAGGAGAGTCTCTGAAGTTTATTTGGAAGATGTAATAGACCACTATGAGTTTTTATATGAAGTAGAATAATTTTATTAAAAAGATTAAAGGAGATTAATTATGAGCTTTATAGTTGTTATGGCAGAACTTTTCCCAAAGGAAGGTGCAGAAGACAAGCTAATCCCTCTTGCAGAGGCATTGGTTGAAGAGACTCTTAAAGAAGAAGGAAACATTGATTATAAATTCCTAAAATCAATCAAAGATGGGAATTTCATGTTTGTTGAACAATGGGAAAGTGTAGAGGCTTTAAGCAAACACATGGCTTCCCCTCATTTCCAGCTATTCTCAAAAGAATCTGCAGATTTAGCTGAAAATATGGAAATCAAGGTGATTGGAGCGGAAGAAGTAAATTTATATGAATAAATTTAAAATTTTAATTGCTTTGAAGATAAGTTTTAAACTTATCTCAAATATTTTTTTTAATTTACTATCATTAATAAAAATTTTTACTTATTCTTTTTAAACTTTTTTGAAGACCTTTGGAACCAAAAATATCATCCATACATAAATTTTATTATACTCTTTTTTTAAACTAATATTATGAACATTATAAAAAATCTGCCATTGGCAATTACAGGTTTAATTTTAGCTATTTTATCTTTAGGCAAATTATTTACTGACTTTAGCGGCATATTTTTTATAATCGGATCTATTCTTATTTTTTTAGTAGTGTTAAAACTTGTTTTGCACTTTGACACTTTTATAAATGAACTGAATACCCTAATCACATTAAGCACATTCGGTACATTCTCAATGGCACTGATGCTTTTCAGCACATATCTTAAGCCATTATTCCTGCCATTTTCTCAAACAATTGCATTTGGAATATGGATATTGGGAATAATCATACATTTATCAATTCTAATAATCTTTACAAAAAAGTTTGTCATTGATGATTTTGACATTGAAAACGTATATGCTACATGGTGGATTGTATATATTGGAATAACAATGGCAGCCATTACTGCACCTGCACACAGCTTGCAAGATTATGGATTTATCTTCTTTGGAGTGGGTTTCATATTGATGATACCAACACTAGTTTTAGTGTCATACAGATACCTTATGTTTACTGCAATAGACGATAAAAATAAACCATTCATTTGTATCTACACTGCACTTTTATCAATCCTTATTGTTGGATACGTGAATGCATTGACTATTAATGAAAACTTCTTAAGTCTAATCTACATATCAGCATGTATTTTTTATATTTTTGCAATATTTCATGCAATAAGACTATTGATTATGGAAAGATTGGAATTCATGCCAAGCTTTTCAGCATTTACATTTCCATTTGTTATAAGTGGGATTGCTACAGGTGAAGTCTATAGATTCTTTGGATTTAGTGCATTGGAGTATTTATTTTACATTCAAGCCCTCATAGCTTTGATCTTAGTGGTATATGTGTCATATAAATACTTGATATTTTTATTAAAATGAGTATTTAGAATATTGTTTAAATAAGTTTAAAAAATTAGAAAATTTTTTAATAAAATATTTAATCTGAAAAAAGAATTATTAAAAATTCAAAATATAAATTAATTTAAAAAAATAATTATCTAAAAAAAATTATTTAAAAAAAGAGCAATTAGAAAAATAAAAAGGAATAAATTTAAAAAAAAATAATTAATCTAAATAATTATTATAAAAACAAAAATAGATTAATCTAATTCAAACACTTTAATGTCCTCATAGATTGGCCCTTGAGGAGTTAAAGTACTCTTTTTTAAACAGATTTTATAAACAATCATTTGACCTATTTCAATATTCTCTAATTCTTCAATTGTGCTTTTTATTTCCTTTTTGTTTTTAGGGCTTTTTACTCTCCCAATGGTTAAATGAGAAATGAAGTTCCTTTCCTTTTTAAATCCAAGTTTCTTAAACTCCATATCAAGATCCTTTTGCAGGCTTTTTATTGGAGAGCCTTCTTCTAAACCAAGCCAAAGCACCTTAATTACATTTTTATTTGGAAAGCAGCCACAGTTTTTAATGTTCAAGTCAAATGAAGAATAGTTTTTGATTACCTTCTCTACAGAATCACTTATATCATCAATCATATCCTCATCAATGTTTCCAAAGAACTTCAATGTAAAGTGCATGTTTTCAGAAGGAACATACTTTATATTGGCATTGGTCTTTTTAAACTCCTTTTGAACATCCAATATTTTTGGAACTAAGTCCTCTTTGAGTTCTATTGCCAAAAAACTTCTAACAGTTTTTGTTTCTTTAACTTTCATTTATTCTCAACTCTTACTCCAGATAATTATATTATGTTTTTATTTTATTTAAGAGTTGATTTTTTTAAAAACCGATTAAAAACAAGTTAAAATTTAAAAAAAGATTGGACAATTAAAAAAACAGCTAAAAATAGAAAAAAGAATTAAAATTTGGTTTTAAAAAAAATAAGAAAAAGGAAGAATAAACTTCCTAAAAATAATTTTATTTTTGACGTCTAATTGATATAGTTGAAACTAATGCCATTAATACCACTAAGAGCATAGCAATAGGGTTACCAGTTGCTAAAACTTTTGCAGTTACAGTCTTAGATGGAGTTGGTTCAGGTTCAGGACCAGGTTGAGGCTCTGGACCAGGTTCAGGACCAGGTTCAGGGCTTGGTTCCTCATTGACAGTGATGTCAATAGTAGTATTTGATGGGTTATAGTACTCATTACCTAAATATTTAATAGTTGCTGTAGTGTTTTCAGAAGGTAATTCAATAGTCCATGTAGCTTTACCATCTTTAACAGTAGTATTATATTCTTTACCTCCAATAATTAAGGTTGCTGTACCATTTTGGACAGTTTTACTATTGTGATCAAGAATATCAGCAGTAATGGTTACTTTATCTCCAACATTACCTGAAACATCTTCACTTGCAGTAGTAGTATTCAATGGTAAGATAGTAGCTTCATCAGTAGTTGCTGCATCTTCATACCTGTCATTACCTGTGTAAGTGACAGTAGCACCATATGTACCTGGAGCTGCAGAAAGATCTACATCCTGTGTTGCTTGACCATCAGATACCGCAGTACCTGCTGTTAATATGAATACATTAACATCTCCTAATATAGCAGTGCCTGTTTTATTATTGAAATCAATGACATATTCAACAGTTCCGCTTTCAACTTCATTACCGTTCTCATCAGTTAAGTTAATAATGACCTGTACAGTTTCACCATAGTATCCAATTACTTGATTTACTACAATAATGGTTACAGTATGCTTTTTAACTGAGAAAGTACAAGAACCATCAGCAGAATTATAATTGGAATCACCTGAATAATCAACTGAAACAGTGTAATTTTGAGCAGGTAAATCCTCAAGATTAATAGGTTCAACTTGACCATTATTTACTACAACACCAGTAAATGTTTGTGTATAACCTTTGTCACCAGTAACAGTAACATCTACAGTACCTTGTGCATCGTCATTAAGAGAAATGCTGATAGTTTCATCCTCATCAACTGTGATATCTCCAGAAGGAGTTACAGTAAGGACAGGATCAATCTTTCCAACAATGAAAGTATCTGTTTTAGTGTTGGAATTATACTTATCGTCACCGCCATAACTTACAGTAACTGTGTAAGTTCCAGCACCTAAACCGGAAATGTCTTGAGTAGCAATACCGTTAGTTAATTGAACATTTTCAAATGTTTTACTATAACCATCTCCAGTAACAGTAATATTTACAGTGCCTTCAATAGGAGCTCCAGTATTATTATCTGTAACTTTAGCAGTAATGGTTTCAGTTTGACCATAATCAATGTCACTAAGGCTTAAATCAATAGTTGAATTTACTTTGGAAACAGTAAATTTAGCAAAGTTGCTGGAAGAATTATAATTAGCATCACCACTATAATAGACAGTAGCATTATACTCACCAGCAGCCAAACCGGTAAACGCAACAGGATCACCAACAGTGACATTCACACTGTCAACATAATTACCATCAGCATCCAAGACAGTCACATTAACAGTACCCACAG
>NZ_JAFRJO010000038.1 GCF_017432245.1 Methanobrevibacter sp. | reverse complement strand
TTTCCAAGAAGTGCTTTTTTACCTAATTTCAATGCCATGTCAGAGCTTCCGCCGATTCCAACACCTACAACGATAGGAGGGCATGGCTTACCACCTGCCTTAAGTGCAGTTTCAACAACAAAGTCCTTCACTCCTTCGATTCCTTCAGCAGGAAGTGCCATCTTAAGTGCATTGTTGTTTTCAGATCCAAATCCTTTAGGCATGATGGTAAATTCAACATAATTTTCATCAATTAATTCAATATCGACAATAGGCACTTTGTCTCCTACATTGCCAGAGTTCTTTCTTGTAATTGGATCAACCACATTTGGTCTAAGTGGAACTTCTGAAGTTGCTTTTGCAACTCCTTTTTTGATTCCTTCATAAAGATTTTCAACATGAACTTTACCAAGCTTTACAAAAATTATAGGGAGACCTGTATCTTGGCACATTGGAATTGACTTTTCTTCTGCAAGTTCAATATTCTTTAAAATAGCTTCAATATTTAGCTTACCTAAGTCACTATCCTCTCGTTTAAGAGCATCTTCAAGTGCACATTTGACATCATCTCCAAGAACGATAGCAGCCTGTTTGTATAATTGATAAATGGTATCTTCAATTTGTTTTTCTGTTATCATAAAATCACATAATAAGTATGAATAATAAATTTTTCTTTTCTATAAAAATATTTAATTTATATATTTAAATAATTTATTAAAAAATAGGAAAAATATTTAATTAAACTTCCTCAACTCCTTTAATCATAGGCTTAAACTGAGGATATTTCTCAAGAAAATCAAGAGCATTCTGAATTGGATAATCTAATGATTCAAAAAATTTATCTTCTTTTAATAACCTATGAGTAACTGCTCTTTCATTTTGATCTAGAGATTCACGTTCAGGGTGGTTAATAAAAGTCATCAATCTTTTTGTCCCTATATCCTCATCTCTTCTTTCAAGGAAATTCATTAAAATATTAGGTATTCCAATAGGTACATTAATAAAATCATCAATAAAATCATCATCAACATTCCGGATAAACTCATAATCTGGAACTAATCTTCTCATATAAACCACCATATTTATAATTTTGATTCATCAATAGGAATAGGATTATCACATGTTCCAAAGAAATCAGGCAATTGATTAAACTCAATACACCATTCCTTCCATTCAAAATATTTTTCGGGGTCTTCCTGCCATAACTTTTTAACATGAGCTTTTTTACCTTCATGATCAAGTTCTTCCATAATAAGAACCTCATCGATATTATCCCAATCCCCATATCCTTCTTCTTTCATATAATATTATATGTGAAAATTAGCAAATAAATTTTTTTAGAAAAAATAGTAAAATAAGTAAAAAATTAATTAAAATAAATAAAAAAAGAAAAAGAGAATTTTTAAAGAATAAATCTTTAAAAATTATTTCAATAAAGTTTGAACTTTCTTAAATCCTTCGGATATTTTATCCTGTTTATCATGAATTATCTTTTCTGTATCATTTGTGAGTGCATGAGTTGGACAAGCTTCAACACATTGTTGAGTGTCATAGCCTTCACAGAGATCACATTTGGTAGCTTGACCTATTTCATTAATGGTGATGGCTCCAATGGGACATACACTATGACATAATCCACAACCAATACATTTATCCTGCTTAATTGTAATAGCTCCACCTAAAGCTACAATAGCTCCTTTTGGACATACAGCAAGACAAGGTGCTTTTTCAGGACTGCAATGCATACAGAATAAAGGGACACCATCATGAACACGAATTGCATTGTTAGGACAATTACGTTCACAAAGTCCACAATCTACACAAAGTTCTGGGTTAACTTTTAATTCATCCATTTCAACACCTCTATTCTCCATCTAATGGTTTTCTAGCTCTTGTATCAGTTGTAATGACACTGAGAAGACCTTTTTTCTTAGCTGGTTTATCCAAGCCATAGATTTTTTCAATGTGTTCTCTTTGTTTCCTCTTAATGACATTCTTAATGTCATGAACTGCAATAGCTCTTTTGGAACAAGCTTTAACACATGCAGGACCTTCTTCTCTGTCTGCACAATGATTGCACTTATGAGCATTGCTATACTCAATGGAAATTGCACCAAACGGACAAGCCATTGCACAGAAACCACAAGCAATACATTTAGTTACATCTACTCCTAAATTGCTCATTGCACCAGTTGGACAAATAATCTCACATGGAGCATCCTCACATTGCTGACAACGAATAGGGAAATAGGATCCGTCTAATTCATGAATAGTGATTCTAGGAACTCCATGGACTCCTTCACATGCTTTTTCGCAATCCTGGCATCCATCACATAATTCATTATCTACTATTAATTTCTCCAATAGAGACCCTCCTTAGATACCTAATTCTTCACATTGATTGTCAACGAATTCTTGGATTTCATTAATTTGTTCTTCTTTAAGATGTTTGAATCTTTTTTGAGCAGATAAGTATTCCACTACAGGTTTTCTTTCTTGAGGTCTGTAAGTTACTCTGAATTCACCATTTTCAATTTCAAATAATCCCCATGCACCGGTTTCAACTGCTAATCTTCCAAGCTGAATGGTTTGTTCAGGTTTGAATCCCCAACCAGTGGTACATGGTTGATGTAAGTGAATGTAGGCAGGACCTTTGGTTTCAACTGCCTTTTTAACCTTTTTCATAAAGTCTTCAGGATATGAAATTGATGCTGTAGCAACATATGGAACTCCATGAGCTGCCATAATGAAAGCCATGTTTTTCTTAGGCTTGTCTTCACCAAAGCTTAAGTTACCTGCTGGTGAAGTGGTTGTTGATGCACCGTAAGGGGTAGCTCCACTTCTTTGAATACCAGTGTTCATATAAGCTTCGTTATCGTAACAGATATATGTTATATCGTGACCTCTTTCCATTGCACCGGATAATGATTGGATACCTATATCAGCTGTACCACCGTCACCACCGAAAGCAATAACGTTAACATCTTCCTTACCTTGGGCTTTCAATGCTCTTTCTACACCGGAAGCCACTGCACCTGCGTTTTCAAAAGCAACGTGAATCCATGGGACTTCCCATGCTGTTTCAGGATAAGGAGAGGTCATAACATCTAAACAACCAGTTGCACAAGCTACCACAGTGTTTCTGCCTGCTGCCTTAAGGGCAAGCCTTACACCAATAGCTGCTCCACAACCTGCACAGCCTCTGTGACCTGGTGCTAATAATTCTTCTTCAGGAAATTCCATATTATTCATCCTCCTTTAAGCCTAACCAAGTAACTTCTTTTACTGGATTTTTAGTTAATTCTACAGCTTCTTCAATGTATTCAGGAACTACATCTCTTCCACCTAATCCTAAAATGAAACCGTAGGTTTCCTTGTGACATTTGGTTTTTATGTCTGCGAAAAGAGCTCCTCCAATACCGAATGAGAAGTTTTTGTCAAGTACAGCCAATTTATCAGCGTTTTTGGTAATTTCATCAATTTCCTCGAATGGGAATGGTCTGTAGGATCTGATTTTCAAGAGACCTACTTTTTCGCCTTTTTCTCTTAATCCGTCAATCACATGTCTTACTGTACTTGCCATTGAACCCATACAGACTAAGATAATTTCTGCATCTTCACATAAGTAGCTTTCAGTCAATCCGTATTCTCTTCCGAATTTTTCACCGAATTCTGCACCTACTTCCTTGATTACTTCCATTGACTTGTCCATAGCAACTTGCATGTCATGTCTTGCTTCTGTATAGTATTCAGGGTCTGCAAAGTTACCTAAGGACATTGGCCTTTCAGGGTCAAGGTAAGCGAATTTAGGCACATATGGTTCAAGGAAGGTATCAACTTCAGCTTGATCCAATAAGTCTACAGGTTCAACTGTGTGAGTTAAAATAAATCCATCTAAACATACCATTACAGGTAACATAACTTCTTCATGCTCTGCAATCCTATATGCTTGAAGGATAGTGTCGAATCCTTCTTGAGCATTTTCCACATAAAGTTGAATCCATCCTGCATCTCTTTGTGCGATGGAATCTTGTTGATCGTTCCAAATGTTTAATGGAGCAGAAATTGCCCTGTTCGCATCTGCCATTACTATTGGAGCTCTCATACCTGCAGCTGCAAACAATATTTCATGCATTAACATTAATCCTTGAGATGAGGTAGCAGTGAATACTCTTACTCATGCCTCAGATGCTCCTAAAGTAGCACTAATCGCACTGTGTTCTGATTCTACTCTAATATACTCTGCATCCAAATCACCATCTGCAACGAATTGTGCAAGGTATTCGGTTATGGTAGTTTGAGGAGTAATAGGGTAAACAGGAACAACTTGTGGTTTTGCTAACTTT
>NZ_JAFRJO010000037.1 GCF_017432245.1 Methanobrevibacter sp. | reverse complement strand
TAATGAAATGGGATCCGGACAGTTTAGGAAGCGGAATCCCAATAGTTATGGGTGAAGTTAAAGGATACTTTGATGTATGCTGGTGGAAGACATTGATTGCCAAGTTTATTGGAGGAACCCTTACAGCACTTGGAGGTCTTTCCTTAGGAAGAGAAGGCCCATCTGTACAATTGGGAGCAATGGCTGCAAAAGGTGTCTCAAAATACCTGCCAAACAGTAAGACCGATGAGAAGCGTCTTTTGGTATGTGGAAGTGGTGCAGGGCTTGCAGCTACATTCAGCGCTCCTCTTGCAGGATTCATTTTCACATTAGAGGAAATCAATAAAGGATTTGACAGATCCATAGTTATTGTAGGATTGGTTTCAGCAGTTGTAGCAGACTTGGTATCAAAAATATTCTTTGGACAAAGCCCAATATTTCCATTCACATCATTGAATCTTCCTTTAGAATATTTCTACCTATTGATTATTTTAGGAATTATCGTTGGAATCTTAGGTTACATCTATAATGTGGGAATGATTAAGGCTTCTGAAATGTGGGAAAGATTAAGCTTCCTCCCACTTGAAGTGAAATACATTATAGTATTCCTTGTTACTGGTCTTGTAGGCCTAATCTTGCCTAATGTACTTGGAGGAGGATACTCCATGATGCATTTAATAGAATATACTCTTCCCCCATTGTCAATACTTATTGTACTTTTAATTGGAAAATACCTTCTTTTGATATTTTGTTTCGGTTCAAGTGCACCAGGAGGAATATTTTATCCAGTTCTTGTTATTGGAGCATACATCGGTGCAATATTCAGTGCAATTGTCATCCCAATCTTCGGATTGGATCCATTGATTTCATATAAATTCATAATGATTTCAATGGCTGCAATGTTTGCAAGTTCTGTTAGAACTCCGATAACTGCTGTTGTGTTGATTGCAGAGATGACTGGAGTTACAAACTCCCTTGTTGCAATGATTGTAGTGACCATACTTGCATATATCATTCCAACAATCCTCGGTAATGATCCAATCTATGAAACATTGCTTATGAGACTCTTAAAGAAGAACAAGGGAATTGACTTCGATAAGACAAAAAGCGTTTTGGAAGAGTATGTTGTTCCAATGGACTGTGCATTGATAGGCACAAAAATCTGGGAGCTTCCAATCCCTAAATCAGCGATGGTTGTATCAGTTGTAAGAAGCGGAAACACATTGATTCCTGATGAGGATTTGGAATTGAAATATGCTGATGAATTGTTCATCATTATGAATCAGAACACATACCCTGATGATAACCAGAAGATAGAATCCTTGATTTACAACAACTGGAAAGAGGAATAATACTTATTTTTTCATTCAAATTAAAAAAAAAGAAAAAAATAAAATGGTGACTAATATGAGAATAGCTGTTGCTTCAACTAATGGAGAAAATGTGGATTTGCATTTTGGAAAAGCAAGATCATTGTATGTTTATGAATATGATGCGGAAAAGGATGAATTCAAGTTCATAGACCAAAGGAACGTTGAAATTGAAGCAGACATGAAACATCAAAATCCAAAGATCATTAAAGCCATTGAAGATTGTGAAGTGGCAATATGTGAACAGTTCGGACCTAAAGCGGCAATCTATGCAGAAGATTCAGGGTTGAAATTGGTAAAGGATGAAGGAACCGTTGAAGAGGTTTTAAGAAAATACATAGACCATGTCAATTTCATGAAAAACATTAAAATCTAATAATTTATTGGTGTTAAAAATGTTAAAAATGCCAAAAAAAGTTAATTTAAAACCAAGAGCAATGATGTATCCATCTCCTGCAGTTATTGCCTCTGCTTATGATGAAGAGGGAAAAGCAGATGCATGCACACTTGCATTTGCTGCAATGTGCAGCCATCATCCCCCAGCAGTTATGATTGCAATCAATTCCACCGCTAAGCGAAAAACCCTTAAAAGCATATTGGAAAGGAATGAGTTTGCTTTAGGTTTTCCAACAGCAAATCAAGTTGCAGAAACAGATTATATTGGAATGGCATCCGGATATGATGTTGATAAGCTTGAAAAAGTAGGTTTCACCACCACTAAATCTAAAGAAGTAAACGCACCAGTCATAAATGAAATGAAAGTTTCCATTGAATGCAAAGTCATGAATATTGCAGAAGTAGGTAGCCATACACAAATCACTGGAGAAATAGTAAACATTCAAGCAGATGAAGATGTCATAGGCGAAAAAGGAAAAGTTGATTTGAAATTGCTTAATCCAATAGTTTATGATGATGTTTTATATGACTACTTCGAAGTGGGAGATAAAATAGCTGATGCATTCAATGTGGGTGTTAAGTTTAGAAAATAAATAAAAAAAGAAATTAAGAGAAGAAATTAAAAAAATTAAAGAAATTTAAAAGTTCTCTTAAAGTAAAAAATTAAAATTTAATTAAAATAAATAAAAAATTTAAAAGATTAAAGAATTATTTTTCAGCCCCTTGAAGGGCAATAGGAACATATTCCTTAAATCTTTCATCATCCAGCAAGTCAGTATTTTCCAAAAGATACTTGCTTGTTACCTTATTGATTTTAGACAATTTTAATTGACTGTTGATATATCCTTCTTCTTTAATCAATCTAATGAGACCTTTACCATATGTCAAGGAAGGATCAACAATTCTTTGTCTCATTGAATCAATTAAGGACCTGCTTCCAATACCTAAGGTTCTGCACATATCATCAATTTCATCAAGAATGCTTAAACCCCATTCTTCCAAACTGATTTTTTCACCATCTTTAATCAATTTCATGTTAAAGTCATAAGCTGCTTCAGCAGTTATTTCCTCATTGTAAAGAGCTTCCTCTTGCCAATTTTTATAATCTGACTCATCAGCAATCAAGCAGTAAATTAGGAATAAATGAAGAAACTCCATATCCCTTTTGATTAAACCACATTTATAGAATGGGTTGATGTCTAAAGTTCTTATTTCCACATACTTGATTCCATCCTCTTTTAAAGATAAAAGCACGTCTCTTGGGTCTTTAGGCTTTAATCTGATTTGAGTGTACAATTCCTTTGCTTGAGATAAGTGACCTTCATCAATGAAAGACTGGACATCATTTGCAAATTCCTCTACTGAATGGTAATTCGGATATAAATGCACGAGATTCTTATATCCGCAGGAAGCATTCCTGAATGAAGGGCCTCTTTCACTATAAACCCCTCCACGATTATCACTATGTTCCATCAATTTGGTACATTCTGGAGTGAAGGTATCATGAGCTGCAACAGAACAGCCGGTAAGATAAATTATAAGCCAAACATAACGAATGTAATTTCTTGATATCTTTAGATAGAGCCTATTCTTAAATTCCTTATATGACATCCTTGAATCTTCATTATTCTCAATTTCACTGATATCCAAATTTTCATACAATTTTTCTATCAGTTCCTCTTTAAATGAAAAATTAAAATGAATTCCAGAAATCAATTGCTTTCTAAGACCATATTTTTTAGCCAAGCCTTTTCTATATTCCATTGACTCTTCCGCTAATTCCCTACCTTTATATTTTGCAATTGGAATTTCACTTGAATCTGGAAGTATGCAAGGCAATGATTGGAACCATAAAAACTCATCGTCATCTAAAGAGCTGTTAACTAAATCAGACATGAAAGAGAAGAATGAAAACGCTTCATCGATTGTATCAAATGTTGGAGTGATGATTTCTATTTGGCTTTCTGAGAAATCTGTTGTAATGTAAGGATTTGATAATTTGTTTCCAAATATTTCAGGATGTGGAGTGAGTGAAAGCTCTCCATTTGCACGGACTCTTAATCCTTCCCACTCTATACCAAAAGAGCCCTGTTTTAAATCCTCTGAACTTGCATTCTTATGCAATTGAGATAAATTGAATATCCTATCCATTTTATCACACCTTTAATCCTATAAATCACCATAATCTTTTATGATTTTTTCCAAACTTATTCCTTCTTTCAATGAATCCAATATCCTTTTACCTGGATTTGTTCTTTCATCCACATTTCTGTATAATGGTTCTAAAAATATTTCCTCACCAAGATTTCTTTCTTCCAAACCCTCTTTTGCCAAATCCAAAACATCTATTGCAAGATCATACAATGCATCCTGATCAATTGAACTTGAAATTTCAGTCTTTATTAACAATTTACGAAGCTCTGTACTGTTATAACAATCGTTAAAGACTGGAGCGTTAAAAAATAGCTTTTCCATTTCCTTTGTTTTGTGTTTCAATCCTACATGAAAAGCTGCAACAGACATGGAATCCTTGATAGGTTGAGTGCAGACACTTCTATACTCAAGAGTTCCTCTAAAAGTCAAATTAATAAACTTAAATGCTCTCAAATATTCAATATCATCTAAAGAGGGCTTGAACTCAATGTCCCTATAAGATCCTTTACAATAACATTCACCTACAATTGAATCAGTGTTGAAATAATCCTTCAAAGGCATTGAAGGGAAATTAATGTAAATCCCATCACGCATTACGCAGTAAATGTTTAAGGATTCAAGATAGGAAACCAATTCCTTAATATCACTAAACTCAATATCATACATTCCGATATTATGTGGATTGATTCCATGAGTGCTGTACTCCCATAGGTTATCCCTAAAGCAAACGTAATCCTCATTATCCTCTAAAAGAACTGAATTGGAAAAGAGCAATGCTTTGATAGGCTCCAATTTGGAAAAAACATTTATGTTTTCAATAAGGTCATCATATGGAACATCCAACTGAACCTGAGAGGCACTGGAAAACATGCCGTATCCAGGATAATCATGGAAATACATCAATGAATCAGAATAATTGTCTGCTGACTTCAAATGATTATAAAGCATCAAGTATCGTTCACTTGGAATTGGAATTTCATTATTGTATTTTCTATAAGGGTTTATTCCCATACCGCTTAATGTATGGTTATACTTTTCGAACTCTTCTTTAATGAAACTGTAATACTCGCCAAAACGTTCATTAATGGTAAATAAGTCCTCTTCCTTGCCCATAGCAAATTCAATATTGTTATAGGAACAATCATAGCATACCATATCGTCATTTTCACGGTTTCTTAAGGCATAGACATTGCCATCATAATCGATGCCTTCAACTTCAAATGAATTGAAATGATTCTTAAATGATTCAGTTACACGATGAACTATATCAAAATCCACCGCTTCCTTGTTCAAGTTGATTATTGGAACCTCAATTTCTATACCTATATACTCTTTTTTGGATTTTTTAGTAGATTCCAAAAACATTTGACAGATCTTTTCCCTTATCATCTCATCTGTAATTGCATCATCTGCCATTTAATCAACTCCAATTCCAATTAATTCCCTTAAAAAAAAGGATCATATCCCATATTTCTAAAACTTCTCAATTTTCTAAAAAATCAATGAAAACATATTAAACATCTTCAAACATGATATCTTAAACTTCAAAGAGCATAAGATCCATTACCATACATTTTCCTCTTCAACATCACTTTTTAAAGTGTTGACAAACTTTTCAATGAACTTAGTCTGCTCTTCAGTTTCAACATATTCAAATGAATGAGCTTTTGCCTTAAATAATAGTTCCCCATTTGAAAAAGAGAGTACAGTATTCAATGGCACTTCTTCCCAATCATTTGAATCTAAAGCTTGGGTTGAAAAGAAAATGCTATTTTCAGTTTTCAAATAGCATAATGAATTTCTATAATTTGTGTGAACATACATCTGTTCTCCATCATAAACAATTAAATTTAATTTATTGGCTAAAGCCATAAAACTTATCAAGTCAGAAACCACATCGAATCTTTCTTTTAAGCTTAAAGGCTCACCTTTAAAAGCTTCAAACTTGTTTATCAAATCAACAATAGCTAGAAGAATTCTTTCAGAATCAGTTTCTCCCTCTTCCTCAGTGCTGTATTTACATAAATCTGGACAGTCAAAAACAGTACCATTATGGATGAGAGTCCATCTTCTACCTGCATTGTCTTTTTTAACGAAAGGATGGCAATTATAAAAGTCCTTCACACCAATAGTGCCTAAACGAATGTGTGCTAAAGCATTTTTAGAAATGATTGGATTCAATAGGATATTTCCAAGCATAACACTGCTTCGAGCTTTAACAGGCTCTTTAATTACGCTGAATTTTTCCGGATCTAAAATAGCTAATCCCCAACCATGAGGATGCTCTTCACAATGACTATAAAACTCTTTTAGATAATCATTAAGCTCTTCTTCTTTTGATGAACTAAATCCAAAGATCTCACACATTTTTTTTACCTCCTTTCAATTTTTTAATAAAACCAATTAATAGAAACATAAAAAGTTTTATAACAATTGTTATATTTCTTATATTATTTAAATGTTTTAGTAGAAAACCAAAAATAACCAAATTTTTTAAACATTTTCTAGAAATATACTGGAAATATATTGGAATATTAAAATATTTTCAAAAATATATAAAGACATTTTAAAATATCTTAAAGGTATATCTAAAAATATTTTAGAGTATAATAGAAATATGTTAAATATAGCTTAAAAAATTAACTAAATATATTACTAAATATAATACCAAATATACTACAAATTACTAAAATAAAAATTAGATGAAAAGTATAATATCAAAAATATTTATATACTATAAAAATCATAACTAACAATAACCTTTATGGGCGGGTTTTAAACTTATTTAAAACTTTTATGATATTATTTTAATTTAAATGGATTGATTCCAGAGCAGGTAAAATATAGATTATAAAAATTATTTAGCTTATAATCAACTTTTATAACTATTTTTGTATCTATTTTTGATATAAGGCCACTTCAGATATCTAAAGTGACATTAGCCCATTAACCTGTGATTTTAATATTATATTTTTTATTTCATCTAATGATATTCATCATGAGATCAATAGCATTGGATTAAAAAAAAACTTATAAAAACTTATATCATAGCTAGATTTCTATCCTATTTTATATTATGATTATAGTTTAGCCATAGCTATGTTTTATTTCAAATAAAAACAAAAAATAATTATTCTAAATAATTACGTCAAAAATATAGAGAAATATAGAGAGGAATGATATAAATGGCAAAAAAACAAAGACGTAGAGTACGTGACACTTGGAAAGAAAAATCTTGGTACACCATTAAAACTCCTGTAGCATTCGGAGACAAAGAAATCGGTACCACCCCTGCAAGAGACCCTGAACTTGTATACGGAAGAACTGTAGAAGTAACCATGAGAGAATTAACCGGTGACTTCTCCAAACAATACATCAAATTGCAATTTGAAGTAAATGATGTGAACGGAAACATTGCAAACACCAAATTCACTGGACACAAAACCACTACTGATTACGTAAGAAGCATGATCAGAAGAGGAACCAGTAGAATCGATGCTCCTGTCATCGTAACTACCCAAGATGATCGTAAATTAAAACTCCATGTAATAGCTGTAACTACCAGAAGAGCTAAATCTTCCCAACAAAAATACATGAGAGAAACAATTAACGAATTAGTTACTAAAGTAGCTTCAGAAAAAACCTTTGATGAACTTGTAGAAAACTCTGTAAACGGTAGATTAGCTTCTGAAATTTACCACAAAGCTAAAAAAATCTATCCTCTTAAAAGAGTGGAAATCATCAAAAGTAAAGTATTAGAATAAATTTTCTAATATTTTATTTTTCTTTTTTATTATTTTTATTATACCTAATTTTAACTATTTTTAAACTATTTTTAAACTATTTTTAAACTAATTTTAAGC
>NZ_JAFRJO010000036.1 GCF_017432245.1 Methanobrevibacter sp. | reverse complement strand
TTTTTATTTCTCATTTTTTCATTATTTTTAAAACACTACACTATTTATTTGTTCGATAATATTAAAACTTTATTTTCAAAAATAGAATTTTTTTCTAAAAAAAATTATTCTAAAAAAAATAGTGCAGTAAATAAAAATCTTAAAAAAAAGAAAAAGTGATTAATTAATAAGAATTAATTAATCTAAAACAATCATCTGCCTCTGATTTTGCTAAAGAATCCTTTGTTGTCTTGGTTCTTAAGATGTTCAGATAATTGCTGGTTTTTGTTTTTGAGAGAGTTAATAGTTTTGTCTTTTGCATTCATTGCAGTACTTAGTTTATTGTAATCTCTCTGTTTGTTATCTAATTTTTCATTTAGGGCTTTAATTTCCGCTTCTAATTTGGCAATCTTTCCTCCAACTCCTGCTTTTTCTGCTTCATATGCTGCTTGATTTGATTTAATTTTAGCATTAAGTTCAGCAGATTCTGCCTTGAGTTTTGGAATCAGATTTTCTTTCAAGTCAGAGATTTCAGAGTTTTTGTCTTTCAATTGATTTTGTTTTCTTTTGATTTCCTTTTCCTTATTGTCAATAATTCTGTCCTTTGCATCTAATTCTTTGTTTAATCCATTGATTTTATTGTTAAGTTGATCAACAATTGATTTTTCCTCTTCAGACATGTCTTCTGTAGATGCAATTTCCTCTTCTTTCTCATTAGCCTTTTCTTCAAGTTCAACAACAAGTTTTTCAATTTCTTCCAATCTGACTTTAGCTAATTGAAGACCTGCACCTTTTTTAGCAACACTTTCACTTAAATCTGCATTGATTTCCAATTGATCAAAATATTTTTTTGTACTGGTTTCCAATGCTTCACTAAGTTCCTTTTTAACTATCTTTAGTTCCTTGTTCTGCTTTTTCAATTCAGGAATGACTTCATTGGTTAAATGATTCAATTCGCTTGCTTGATTTTTAAGTTTTTCATCTTTCTTAGCTAATCTTTCTTTTAAAGTTTCAATTTCTTCTTCGGAAATAAAAACCACCATCCGCTATCAATTATCCAATATATTTCCATAATATATCAGACAATCAATTATTTTTCAAAGTTTTTCATAATTTGTTTACTTGCAAATTTAACCATTATTTTTTTTTAACAGCTAATTCGTTTAATTGATTATAATATTTTTTAAATACTATACAGTTTTAAATATTATATAGTTATTTTATGATTTTTTCCATTAATAAATGTTTATTAAAATTTATAGATATGAGAACTATAAATTTAGATTATTTTTAGCTTAATGGCGGTTTCATAATCCACTTTTCCGTTAACTTTTAGCTTTTTAGCTTTTTGGAACTGTTTAACTGCTCTTTCAGTATTAAATCCAAATTTTCCATCAATTTTTAAGTAATGGCCCTTATATTTAAGGTAGTATCCATTCTTTTTCAAGGCTCTTTGTATTTTTTTGACAGTTAGAGTATCCTTGCTGCCTCTGCAAACGGTTTTGAAACCATTTTTCACTGTTATTTTCACAGTTTTACTTGATTTCTTATAGATTTTATTTCCGAGATAAATGATGGTAGCTTTATAAGTTCCAACTTCATTATTAATCGCAAAAGTGGCTATTCCTTTGCTATTGGTTTTTGCAGAATAAGTCTTTCCATTAATTTTTAGCTTAATGACTTTTGACTTGAGAGCTTTATTATTGTTATCTAATAATTTCACAGTTAATTTTTTGCCTTTTTTATAGTATTTGATAAGATCTTTAGCGATTATTGAAGTTTTATTTTTTAGGACAGTAATTTTAATGGTTTTCTTCTGATTCCTAAAATCACTATCGACAAAATTTATATCTGCTTCATAAGTTCCAGGATAAAGATTGATTGCTAATTTAGCTATTCCATTGGAATTAGTTTTAATTTTATACTCTTTTCCAGATATGGTAACGCTTATTTCCTTATTTGCAAGGGGATTCTTGTTCCCATCTGACAATTTAATGCTTAAGTCCTTACTGCTCTTGTAATATTTTATCAAATCATTAACTATAAGGTTTGATTCATTTTTCATTTTCACTGAAATATTTAATGTTTGGTTGTTTAACTGAGTATAAACATATCTCACATTAAGATCTGGTTTATATTTTAGAACTGCAGTACCGTTTTTTAAAATAACATTATTTATTACTTTTCCAGTGCTTGTATAGAATTTAACGTTTAATGGCAAGTTAATGTCTTCATTATAATCGTAAATTTCTTTAGTTTCATTATCGAAGAATTGGTGCAAACTAACAGTCAGTACATTACTTTTATCTTGGTCTATAATTCCATTACTTGATGTAAATGTCATGATTAACCATTTTGATGCATTTATTTTCCATGCTTCCCAAGCTTCACTATGTGGGGAGTAGTAATTGCCTATTTCATTTTGTCCCCACCAGCAGTATAATAAGGAAGCGTTGTCATCCAATGCAACATCCCCATAACGTTTCACACCCATTGTAAGGATGTAATTGTTTACAAGTGCACAATTTTCCATTTTAAGTTCAGTATCCTTAAAGTTGTTTGACACTGCAGCATGATTGGTTACATGGTTTCCATCAAAAATAGTATTGTAAACTTCAGTTACAACATGCTGTCCACTTGGAGGGGCAAGGATTGCAGCTGCATAAAATCTTGCATATCCATTTATAAACTGGCTGTTGTTGATAATCATATAATTGTGATTGCTTATTGCTCCCCCAGTGTATTCTGTGGTCTGATTAATAAAGCTGCAGTTGTTTATTGTGGTATTTGCTAAAGAGAGTATTGCTCCAGCAGAGTAAATCGCATAATTTTTTAAGAAGACTGTGTCTTCAATATGTGCAATTCCTCCACATGCAATGGCTCCACCCACTCCTTTTTCAGCTGTGATATGATTTTCGCTGAAGTATGACTTTTCAATTTCTGTTTTTCCTGTTGAGTAGATTGCCCCTCCATATTGGACTGCGCTGTTATTTATTATATTTGATTTAATTATGGTTAATTTTCCATTATTATTGAATATTGCTCCACCATACAGGTCTGCATAGGAATCCTTAATTGTACAATTGATTAAAGTCAATTCACCTCCATTATTGTAAATGGATCCTCCTACTCCTGCACCATCAGCAATAATGTTTCCATTGATTAGGTTTAACCCTATCAATGTTAATTTGGCATCGGAGTTCATTATGAATATTCTAGCGATATTTTTAGCATCAATTATGGTCTGATCTGTCTTACCTTCGATAGTTAATGTTTTATCTATTGTAAGATTGAATCCCTCAAATTCTCCTTCAGATAGATATATTGTTGACCCATTTATGCTATTATCAATTCCTTGTTTAATGGTTTTAAATGGCTTATTTTTGCTTCCATCACCAATTATATCATTTCCATCTGTAGAAACATAGATAGAATTGGAATTGCTCTCTTTAAGTTGATTTAAAGAGGTTTCATCTTGGATACTTTCTGAATTCAGACTTTCAGTTTCAATTGTGTTTGCAATGGCATTGTTTTCTTCACTTGTTTCGATAGTATTGATTATATTATCATCAATATTTTGATTTATATCATTATCAGATAATTCTACTGCACTAATAGAACTTATAAGACAAAATATTGCCATAATAATAAGAAATAATGTTAAAACACTTTTTATTTTATTAATCTTGCTAATAATTTAGCCCCCATTTTATAAAATTTATAATCAAAAATAAATATTATTCACTTCGTGATATAATTCTAATTTTAATGTTTAGTTTTTATATATTTTTCTTTTTAAAAATTGAAATTTAATTAAATTTTTTAATTTACTACAATTTTTTTAATATTTTTAATTTAGTAAAGTTGAAGGCATTTAAAAATATTAGTTTTCAAATGCTATCGCAAGTTAAAATTATTATAAAAATAAAATATTCATTACTTGAATGTTGATGATTTTTTTGTTTCGATTCTGTCGAAAAATCCTACATAACATATGTTAATAAAAATCATTAAATATTGGGAAGTCTAAAATAATATTGTACTAATTTTAGAAAAAAATTTTTCAATTCAATAATATTTTATGATTGAATTTTTTCTAATTTTAAATCAGTAAATATTATTTAATTCATTAATAAGATGATAATTGGCATTATTTTTTAAAAAATAATCTTATTTAATCTTATTTTATCTAAAAAAGTCATGGATAAAGTTTTTAATGCTTTTTCATTGATTTTTTTTACTAACAGTTAAACGGTTTAAACAGTTAAAAACAAGAGTGAAAGGGTTGTATTTATTTGAGTGTAAAAAAAGATTTATTAGCAGTGGGACATACTGCATTGGATTACATCATCACAGTTGATGAGTTTCCCGAGGCCAATCATTCTGCACCTATGAAAACAATGAAAAACTTGAATGGCGGTGCTGCAGCTAATGGCGCTATGATTGGTGCAACTTTGGGAATGAAAACCGGTTTGATCTCTGCTGTAGGATGTGAATTCATTGATTCCCCTTATCATAAGAATATGCAAAAATTAGGTGTTGACACTGAAGCATTAATCATCTCAGAAGAGGAAAGCACTCCGACAGCATTTGTCATGACAAACAATAATCAGGACCAGATCAGTTACTTCTACATGGGTGCGGGCAAAGAGTTCCATGACAGTGATGTTCCAAGGGAAAAGATAAGGCAGTTCAAGGCAGTTCATTTGGCAACAGGTGACCCTCACTTCAATTGCAAGGCCGGAATTGTTGCTAAGGAAGAGGAAAGACTGGTTTCCTTTGATCCAGGTCAAGACCTTGGATTGTACAGTCCTAAAAAATTAAAGGAAGTTATCTCCAATGTAAATATTCTATTTGGAAACCATCATGAAATCAAAAGGATTCAAGAGTCCTTAAATGTAGACATTAATGGATTGATGGATTTTGGTCCAGAGATTGTCTTGAAGACTTGCGGTTCAGAAGGAAGCATTATCTACAGTGAGGATGAGGGCAAAATAGAAGTCAAGTCTATTTACAGGCCAGCTGTAGACCCTACTGGTGCAGGAGACTCTTACAAGGCAGGATTCGTTTCTAGACTTATTTATGGCGCTTCATTAGAGGAAGCTGCTAAATTCGCTTCATCTGTTTCATCATTTGTTGTTGAAAAGCAAGGGTGCCAAACAAATATGCCTACTTTTGATGAAGCATACAATAGAATGGTTGAATTTTATAAATAATCTATCATTCTTTTTACTTTTTTTATCTTTCTTTTTTTATTATATTAAATTCTATTTTTTATTTTTTCAATTTTTTCATATATCTTCGATCTTTAATTTCATTTTATTTTCTTTCGCATATCTTTTTTTAATTTTTTAATTTTCATAACCTATTTTTAAAATCACTTAAAATTTAATAAAATACATTTGATATATATCAAAGGTATTTGATAAAAAAGGCCTATAAGTGCTTTATTTTGCAAATAACGGCCTTATAAAATAGATATCTTTATATTGGATAAAATAATTAAATAAAATTATAAAATCAACTCAAATAGAATTAAATTAAACTTTATTTTAATAAAATATATTTGAATTTAAATTTAACGATTCCTCAACATGATTTAAAGAAAATAAAGGATTCTCATAAATATTGATTTTATAATAATCTAGCATAATCAAAATATAACTGGAGATAAATAATGACTCAAATAAGTGATGCAAAAAAAGGCATATTAACAGAAGAAATGAAACATGTCGCTAAAATTGAAGGAGTTAGCGAAGATTTTATATTAAGGTCTGTTGCAAATGGTACCATTGTAATCCCATCCAATGTAAACCGGGATATTGAAGCAGCAGGTATCGGTGCAGGACTTAGAACAAAAGTAAATGCAACTGTAGGAACCTCTACAGATATTGTTAACTTTGATGAAGAGGTATTGAAAGCGCAAATTGCAATTGATCATGGTGCAGACTGTTTAATGGAATTGAGTATTGGCGGAGACTTGGATGTAATAAGAAACAGAGTTTTAGATATGTCCCCACTCCCAGTAGGTTCCGTACCTGTATACCAAGCTGCTATTGAAAGCATAAGAGAACATGGTTCTGTAATTTACATGGATGAAGATGATTTATTCAATACCATTGAAAAGCAAGCAAAAGACGGTATTGACTTCATGGCTGTTCACAGCAGTATCAACATTGAAACATTGACAAGACTTAAAAGACAAGGCCGTGTAACTGGACTTGTATCCCGTGGAGGATCATTCATGTCCGGTTGGATAGTAGAAAATGAAAAGGAAAATCCATTATACTCTAACTTTGATTATGTATTGGAAATTGCAAAGGAACATGATGTGGTTCTTTCCCTTGCAAATGGTATGAGAGCAGGTTCCATTGCGGATTCAACTGATAGGGCTCAAATCCAAGAATTGATTATTTTAGGAGAATTGATTGACAGATCCCGTGATGCTGGTGTACAGTGCATGATTGAAGGTCCAGGTCACATTCCTATCAATGAAATTCCAACCAATGTAATGATTCAAAAGAAAATGTGTTCCAACGCTCCTTTCTACATGTTAGGGCCTATTGTATGTGATGTGGCACCTGGTTACGACCATATCGTATCTGCAATCGGTGCAGCTTCATCTGCAAAAGCTGGAGCAGACTTCATCTGTTATGTAACTCCTGCAGAACACTTGGCTTTACCATCTCCTGAAGATGTAAAAGAAGGTGTAATTGCAACCAGAATCGGTGCATATGCAGGTGACTTGGCTAGTGGTCAAATCGATGGTTCCCAAGACTTGGCTATGGCTGAAGCAAGAAAAAGATTAGATTGGGAAGCTCAATACGAATGTGCAATGTTCCCAGAAGCTGCACGTGCAAAAAGAGATGAAAGACCTCCTGAAGAAGAGGACACCTGTACAATGTGCGGTAACTATTGTGCTGTAAAAATAGTAAATCAATGGTTAGACCAATCTGATTCAGATTTAATCAAATAATCAGGTATTAAGTTTCATTTAATGAAACTTATTTTCTTTTTTAATTTTTTTAATTTAGCTTTTTATTCTATTTTTTCATATTTCTATATTTTTAATTATTTTTTATTTTTTCATATTTTTATATTTTTTAATTATTTTTTATTTTTTTATATTTCTATATTTTTTAATTATTTTTTATTTAACATTTATCTAGTTTTCCAAGGTTTCATTGGTATAAATCCTTGTTCCCCTATTTTAGTTTGCCCATCAAAGAGCAAATATTCAATTAAATTATAAATGTCATCTTTTGTGTCATTGATTTGAACTAAGCTTATTACGTGACGTGTCTCATTTTTTAGGATTTCATTTCCGTTGAAATAGCTTGCGTTTAGGAAAGTATAGTATTCATCAGAGTTTCTAACAATCTTGAAGGCATCAAATTGTGATTTCACTTCCCTTTCAATAGTGAAATTAATGTTTTCTTGTCTTAAGGTGCTCCATGCCAACCTTTGAGCGCTTCCTTTAACTCCAATGAATTTCAATCCTTCCAAATCGGAGATTTTTTCAATTGTCTTTCCATGATTTGGGGAAATCAGTACTAGATGGTCATAGGCAATAGCTGTAAAGTTCAAGTCATTTTCAAAAGCAAGCAATGGGTCATCCAATGCTAAAATGTCTACCAAATCCTGTTTTGCAAGTTCATATGCGCTTTCATCATCACTGCTGTAAATCAATGTCTTAAATGGCAAGTCATAGCTGATTGCCTGTAGAAGACCTGTAATGATGTGCCCTCCAGCGATTATGATTTCTTCTCTATCTTCTAATCGGTTTTTGTATTTGTAGTAAATGTCCAAGAGTTCATATCCCTTTTCGCTTAATTCAGAACCGGAACCTACTGTAATGACCAGTTTCTCACCAAGCTTGTCTTCCGCATTTTTGATTCTTCTGTTAAGCACGGAATGGGACACTTTTAATTCCTTTGCAGTTTTTCTTTGGGAATATGTCTTTGATAATGATTCCAAGGTTTCAAAGAACTTGTAATTAAAGGATATCCCATCTATTTCAATTCCAATCTCAGGTCTAATGATGTTCTTTTCATTATTGTTAAAATCATCCTGATTTTGATTTTCGCGATTTGGCATTCAATCCCTCTAAACCCCATTTTTGTTTTGAAAATATATATTTTCTTTTATTGAAAATATTAAAAAAACTTTTTGATTTTGACACTGATTAATTTTAAATATCTTAATGAATATAATATTATTATCTAATTTCAAAATATTTATCAATTAAATTTTTGTTTTTTTAATTAGTTTTCATATGCTTTTTAAGTTAAATAATTATTGAAATTATGTATTAAGTTTAGGTAGAGATTTAAATGGAGTTAATGATATCAGCAATTGAGGCAATTATAGACAATATTCATGATGCAGAAGAGTATCTAATTGAAGAGGATATAGCAAATTTTATTGAAATTATTACAACTGCAGACAACATTTTCGTAACTGGTGCGGGAAGATCTGGACTTGCAGCTAAGGCATTTGCAATGAGATTGATGCACTTGGGCTTAAGTTCCTATGTTGTAGGAGAAACCATTTCCCCAGCTATCAATGCAGGGGATTGTATTTTAGCCATTTCCGGTTCTGGTGAGACCAACACTATCGTAACCGCTGCTAAGATTTCTAAAAAAAGAGGAGCAAAAGTATTGGCATTGACCTCTTATCCTGAAAGCAGCTTAGGCCAATTGGCAGATGGGATCATTCATGTAAAAGGTAGAACAAAAGTTGAAGTGGATGATGAAAACTACCTTAAAAGACAAATTAAAGGAAATTACACTTCCTTGACTCCTCTTGGAACTGCTTTTGAATTGACTTCATTGGTTTTCCTTGACGGTTTGGTTTCTGAATTGATGGAAGCTATGGGAAAAACCGAAGAGGACTTGAAAAATATGCACACTGTTTTAGAATAACTCTAAAACATTTTTATTTTTATTTTTTTAATATTCTTATTTTTTTTAAAATCTTTTTTTTAATTCCTATTTTTTTAACTCTTTTTATTTCATATCTCAGATTTTTTTATTAATTTTCTTATTAATTTTCTTATTAATTTTTCCATTTTTAAGTGTTATAAAACCATTTTATATTCGATTTACAATTCTATTTAAATTTTAATTTAATTTTATATCATTATGAAAGATTTTTCTTAATCGTTTAGGCTTTAATTTACTTATTTTATTCAAAAAAACCTTATTATAAATATTTTAGAAAATTATTTATATAATTGATATGAAAAATATTTCATGTTTATATTTAATTTTTAGGTAATTCTATGGAAAAGAAAACAAAAATAATATTGGTTGTTCTACTTGCATTGGTTATTTGTGGAGTTGCTATCAGCATATTCAGCTCTCCATCTTCAATGAATTCATCAGGTAATCAAACAATAACTGATATGGCAAACAGAACAGTGAACATTCCAAGTGATGTTAATAGGGTAGTTGCTACAAGCCCTCCAATGACTACAATCATGTATATGTTGGCTCCAGATAAGTTAGCTGGGGTCAACTTTCAATGGACTGATGAGGAGCTTAAATATGTTCCTGATCAATACAAGGAAAAGTTTCCAGTTGTAGGGGGATGGTTTGGAAGTCAAGATGGTAATTATGAGGAGTTCATTGCTTCAGAACCTAATTTGGTTGTAGAAGGCATTGATGAAGGCATGGGCGTTGATTTGTCAACTGTTGAAGAAAGACAAGAGAAATTCGGATCACTTCCTGTTGTTGCTGTAACTGACAATACCAATGTTACAAAGATAGACAATACCATTGAATTTTTAGGAAAGCTGTTAGATGCAGAAGATAAGGCAAATCAGCTCATTGACTTTAATGATAAGTATTTGGCTGAAGTCCAATCCACTGCAAGTTCCATTCCTGAATCTAAAAGGAAGTCTGTTTATTACGCTTCTGGTGAGGATGGTTTGTCCACTTATGCAAGTGGCGCTTCCCATGGTCAACTAATATCCCTTGTTGGAGGAAAGAATGTGGCTGATACTGAAATTCAAGGCAGTGGAAGTGAATTGACTGTTTCCATTGAACAGGTAATGAAATGGAATCCTGATGTGATAATTGCCACTGATGAAGACTTTTACGGAAACGTTTACAGCGATTCCAAATGGGCCAGCGTAAAGGCAGTAAAGAATCATCAGGTTTATCTTTCACCGCAATCCCCATTCAAATGGTTTGATAGGCCCCCAGGTGCCAATATAATCATTGGTGTTCCTTGGACCGCTAAGGTAATTTATCCTGATAAGTATTCCAACATCAATATGGTGGATGCAACTAAAGAGTTTTACAGCAATTTCTATCACTATGATTTAAGTGATGATGAAGCTAAGGATATTTTAACTTCTTCCGGGCTTAATGAATCAGATTTATAGTTGAATAGTTTAAAGAGAATAGGATTTTCCTATTCTTTTATTAATTTTTTGAATAATTTTAAGGATTTGTATTGATGAGTGAGAATTCTTCTTTAAATATTGATAATTTGGTTATTTACCTTTTACTGATTGCACTTCCAATTTTTTTATTCTTTGTGTCTTTTATGTTAGGTAGATATCCAGTAGCTCCTATAGATGTAATAAAGACTATTTTAAGTCCTATTTTCCCATCTTTAGCTGTATCTCCTGAGCTAAATTCAATAGTTTTCACTATTAGACTGCCTCGTATAATTGCAGCTTTGCTTGTTGGTGCTTGTTTGTCATTAGCAGGAGCTTCATTTCAAGGAATATTCAAGAACCCTCTTGTTTCTCCAGATTTGTTAGGGGTATCTGCTGGAGCGGGTTTTGGTGCAGCTATTGCTATTTTAGCGAATATGGGAAATGCATTGATTCAGTTGTCAGCATTCATATTTGGAATAATCTCTGTATCAATTACCTATGTAATCTCTAAATCATATAGGGCTGGAGGAATTCTTTTGCTTGTTCTTTCAGGTACAGCAGTTTCTGCATTCTTCAATGCTTTGATTTCAGGAACCAAATTCATGGCAGATCCTTATGATAAATTGCCTCAAATCACTTATTGGCTTATGGGCAGTTTATCTGCAGTTAATTTTAATAAATTATCAATGATTATCATTCCTCTTCTCATTGGCGTAACTGTCATAATGATTTTAAGATGGCATTTGAATGTTCTGTCAATGGGGGATGAAGAGGCCCAATCTCTTGGATTGGACCCTGGAAAATTAAGGTTTATTATTATTGTAGCATGTACTTTAGTTACATCTGCAGCGGTTTCAATCAGTGGAATCATTGGTTGGATTGGACTTGTAGTGCCTCATATGACACGTATCATAGTAGGTCCGGACCATAAGATCTTGCTTCCTGCTTCATTAAGCATTGGTGCAAGTTTCCTGCTTCTGATTGATAACATTTCAAGAACATTCATCTCTATTGAGATTCCAATTGGTATCCTAACAGCAGTTATAGGTGTCCCAATATTCCTCTACTTGCTTAGAAGAGGTTATTCTGAGTGGAATTAATTTTATGTAATCGGTGTTTTTATGGCAAAATTAGTTGAAGTTAAAGATGTTTCATTTTCTTATGATAAGGATTCTCCAATCGTATTTGAAAACATTAGCTTTTCAATAGAAAAGGGGGATGTCCTATGTATTTTAGGGCCAAATGGGACAGGAAAGACCACATTGATTAAAACTTTAAATGGACTGCATAAGGTTAATTCAGGAACAGTTCTCTTAAATGGTGAAAATATTGACAAGCTATCATTTAATGATATTGCAAAGACTGTAGGTTATATCCCTCAGGGGCATATTCCATCTTTTCCTTTCAGTGTCTTTGATGTGGTATTGATGGGTAGGTCTCCATACATTAATTTAACTGCATCTCCTAGAGAAGAAGATAAGGAAATAGCGTTAAATGCACTTAAAACTCTTGGAATTGAAGATTTAAAGGATAAAAGCTATACCAATCTAAGTGGAGGTGAAAGACAGCTTGTATTTTTAGCAAGAGTCTTGGCTCAAGAGCCTGATTTGCTTATATTGGATGAACCAACCAATCACTTGGACTTTGGAAATCAAATCAAGCTTTTGGAAATAATCGAACAGTTGTCTGAACTTGGACTTGCTGTCATAATGTCTTCACATTATCCTGATCATGCATTTTTGGCAGCTACAAAGGTGGCTATAATGAAAGACAAGTCATTCATTGACTTTGGAAATCCTGATGATGTCTTGACTGAAGAGAACTTGAAAAATGCATATGGGATTGATGTTAAGCTTGTTGAATTGGAGAACAATAGAAAGATTTGTGTTCCTCAAAAGACCAATTTGGAATTGGTCTTGAGCAACTATTCAAAGAAATACTCTAAAAAATTATAAATAAAATCATATTCATAAAATCATTTAATATTTTAAATCAATCAAATGAACGAGAAATAATTTAAAAAGGTGAAAAAATGGTAAGTGTTGAAGATTACGAAGAGCAATTGGCAAAAGCTAAGGAATTCCATGGAGAAGTCTGTGGTGGAATAGCTATTGGTACCAAGCTTGCAATGTATGGAATGGAATTAATGGGATTTGAATTGAACAAACGTCATAAGAACCTAATTGTATTTTTGGAAATTGACAGATGCATGGCAGATGCAGTTCAATCAGTAACCAAATGTACCATGGGTAAAAGATCCCTAAAGCAAATGTACTATGGTAAGTTTGCAGTGACTTTCTATAATATGGATACTGGTGAAGCCATTAGAGTATCTGATGCAGATGCTAACAAACAGGAAAAGATTAGAGAAACCAGAGATGAAATGATTGAAAGATTCAAAAGAACTCCTGCTGAAGAACTCTTCAATGTGGAAAAGGTTCACGTTGAATTAAAGCCTTCTCAAATGCCGGGTAAACCACACACAAGCACATACTGTTCAATCTGTGGTGAAAAAATTACTGATGGCCGTCACTTGAACCGTGGTGGAAAACCGGTATGCATACCATGTGCTGAAGGGGCATATTACGAGATAATTGATGAATAATAAAGGGGTTCAAATTTATTATTCGTTTAATTAAATAAACGATCAATTATTCGATAACTTTTACATTAACTTATTAATTTAAATGGTGATTATTTATGGCAAATACAACAGGCATGTTACCTGCAAATGGACATCGTATTCAAGGTAGGTCAAGCGAGTCATTTTTGAATGCTCATGACATTATTATGGAATTGGACCTTAATGGCAATGAAGTTTTTATGGATGCAGGATGTGGTGATGGGCATGCTGCACTTGAAGCTGTCCAGATTTTAGATGATGATGCTATAATCTATGGCGTGGATATCTATGAACCTTCTATTGAAGACCTTCAAAAGGCTGCTCGTGAAAAGGGTTATGATAATCTAATTCCAATTTGTGCAGATATTCCTGATCACATTGACTTGGATGATGATGTGGTTGACGTTATTCTATTGATTAATGTATGGCATGGATTTAAGGCAACCAGAAGAATGGATGAAGCTATTGAAGAACTTAAAAGAATTCTCAAACCTGGTGGAAAAATAGCTATCATGGATTATAAGAAACAGGAAGCTAAACATGGTCCTCCTATCACTGTAAGAAGCAGTCCTGAAGACTTGGAAGAAGTCTTTAAGGAACATGGAATGAGATTATTCTCTTTAAATCCAGATTGCGGTGAGGACATTCCTCAAGGGAAATCTCATTACTTGATTGTTTTTCAAAAATAGCTCATGCTATTTTTTCTTTTTTATTCTTTTTTAATCATCCTTCTTTTTGCTTTTTTTAATTTTCCTTCTTTTTTAATTTTTTAATTT
>NZ_JAFRJO010000035.1 GCF_017432245.1 Methanobrevibacter sp. | reverse complement strand
TTATTAGATTGAATAAAGGTTCCTTTGAATCTTCTGTAATGTCCATAAGTGCCATTCTCGGACCATTGATCTTGTAGGCTAAAAGGTCGAACTTGTAGTCTTCATAGAAGCCATTTTCCACCATTCTTCTCATAAGTTCGCGTCCTGCTTCAACAGTGTCCAAGTAGTTTGCATCAACTACATGAGTTATTGAAAGATTATGCTTTCTTCTGTAATAGAAATGCTTTCTGATGATTGAAATCCTTTCTGCCTTAAGATAGACATAAAAGAAAAATGGCATGTCTTCGAAGTATATTCCCTCTGGAAAGCTTGCGTCAATTGATTTCAAGAAGCTGTTTCTATAAATCTTTTGGCAGCTGCTCACTGATAGGTCAAATAGGAAATCCTTTGTTTTCTCAGGTGAAAACACGACATCATCAAAGCTTTCATCAAGATTATTCAAGTTAAACCAATCGTTTTCATAGACTCTTCCGGTCTCGTCATCATAATTGATCATCTGATACATGGTCATGTCTGTATCCTTAGCCTTTGCTTCATCATATGCGATTTCGAAGGCTTCCTCTGTAAACCAGTCATCACCGTCAAGAAAAGTGACATATTCCCCTTGAGCTATTTTCATGCCCTTATTCCTGCTTGCTCCAAGGCCGATGTTTTCCTGATCAATGACTACTATTCTGTTGTCCTTTTCTGCATAGCTATTGATAATCTCTAAGGTATTGTCAGTTGATCCATCATTGATTATGATAATTTCTATATCTTTCAATGTTTGGTTCACTACACTTTCGATGGCCTTTCTAATGAATTTCTCTTCATTGTAAGCGGATAGAATAACAGATATTTTTGGATTGGTCATTTAAGATCACTTATTTTTTATGAACGTAAGTTAATTCAATGCATTGATTATTGCTTCAGCCACTTCACTAGTGCTTGCACTTCCTCCAAGGTCTGGGGTTAAGGTTTTTCCTTCATTCAAGACCTCAAGTATTGCATCATTTAAGCTTTCTTCAGCTTCATATTCCTTCAAGTAGTTTAGCATCATGCAAGCTGATAGAAGCATAGCCATTGGATTTGCAATTCCTTGACCTGCAATGTCTGGTGCGGAACCGTGAACAGGTTCAAACAATGCTCCATCCTCTCCAATGTTTCCGGATGGAATCATGCCTAATCCACCTACGAGACCTGCTCCCTCGTCTGATAGGATATCTCCAAAGAGGTTTGTGGTAACGATGACTTCAAAGCTTTCAGGTCTTGTGATGAGATACATTGCAGTGGCATCCACATAGAAGTCTTCCACTTCTATTTCACCTTCATAGTCCTTAGCCACTTCGTATAATATTTCCTTGAACAGTCCATCAGTCACTTTCAAGACATTTGCCTTATGGACTCCAGTGACCTTAGACTTGTTGTTGTTTTTAGCGTATTGGAAAGCATAATCGATAATCCTTCTTTCAGCTTTCTTGGTGATGATTCTTCTAGCTATTGCACCTTCTTCAGTATATTCCTCTTCCTTTGCAATATACATTCCTTCGGTGTTTTCCCTTACGATCATAAAGTCAAGATTGTCAAAAAGGGCATTGGTGTTTGGATATGATTTGACAGGCCTTAGGTTTGCAAACAGGTTCAATTCCTGTCTAAGTCTTACAATAACATCTGCAGCAGTTTCTCCTGCAGCTCCAAAGAGGCATGCATCTGCATTTTTTGCAAGCTCTATTGTTTCATTTGGCAAAGCTTCACCATTCTTTTCAAGGCATTCGTCTCCAGCTTCACCATAAGTGAAGTTAAAGTCAATATCCAATGAATCCAATACTTTTATGCAAGCATCCATAACTTCTCTACCAATTCCATCTCCTGGAATTACAGCAATATTATACATTTTTTAACCTCATTATGATAATAAAAAAATAATTATTGATAATTGTTTTTAGAATAATTTTAGAATTGTTATTAAGAATAATTATTCATTCTTTTGATTTTTTAAGTAATTGATCAAACCACCGGATTCAAGGATTTCAAGCATGAATGGAGGTAATTTCTTAAATTCAATTTCCTTTCCGCTTTCTGAAATGATCAATCCCTTTTCCATGTCAACTTCGATTTCCTCACCATCTTCAATGAGTTCAGACACTCCAGGTGCTTCCAAAAGTGGAACTCCAACATTTGTTGCATTTCTATAAAAGATTCTTGCAAAGGATTCGGCTATTACGGCAGATATTCCACATCCTTTAATAGCTATTGGAGCATGCTCTCTGCTTGAACCGCATCCGAAATTGCTTCCTCCAAGAATGAAGTCACCTGCGTTTGCTTTTGACTTAAAGTCAGGTACCAATCCTTCCATGCAATGCTCTGATAACCTTTCCTCATCAGTGTAAATTAAGTATCTTCCTGGAAGAATAATGTCTGTATCAATGTCATTTCCAAATTTCCAAACCTTTCCTTTCATGTTATTACCTCTGAATAGATTTATTCCTCCTTAGGAAGAGCGATTCTTCCTTCTATAGCTGACTGTGCAGCCACTTTAGCTGAAGATAGGTAAACTTTTCCCTCTGGACTTCCTTGCCTTCCCTTAAAGTTTCTGTTTGATGTTGAAAGACTTACCTCATCAGGTCCTATAAGGCCGGTATGGCCACCAAGGCATGGTCCACAGCATGGTGCTGAAACAAGGGCACCAGCTTCTACAAATATCTTGATTAATCCTTCATCCAATGCCTTAAGGTAAGTTTCCTTAGAGGCAGGAATGACCAACATTCTAAGCTCATTTGCTATCTTCTTTCCTTTCAATATTCTTGCTGCATCTCTCAAGTCTTCAATTCTCCCGTTTGTGCATGAGCCAATAAAGACTTGATCGAGCTCAACATCACCAAGCTCGCTTGCAGGCTTTACATTATCCACATTATGAGGACAAGCTATTTGCGGCTCAAGTTCACTTACATCAATATCCATAATTTCAAGGCTTGGAGAATCAAGGTCGCTTTTAAGGTTGGATTTTTCAATAAATGCCTTTAACCTATTCTTGTTTTCACCGCTTACACGATCTTTAAGGTAATCATATGTCTTTTCATCTGGCTCTATAAGGCCTGTTTTTCCTCCCATTTCAATTGCCATATTTGATAGGACCATTCTATCTGAAATGCTCATGTTGGAGATTGTCTCTCCTGCAAATTCACATGACTTATAGGTAGCGCCATCTGCTCCAACTTGGCCTATGATGTTCAAGATCACATCCTTTGCTGATGTGTTCTCTTTAAGCTTGCCTTCAACATTGAATCTGATTGTTTCAGGCACCTTGAACCATAACTGTCCGGTTGACAAGACCATTGCCATATCTGTAGAGCCGATTCCAGTTGCAAATGCACCTAGCGCTCCATATGTACAGGTATGTGAGTCTGCACCTACAATAACGGTTCCAGGTATTACATGTCCCTTTTCAGGCAAGACCTGATGACAAACCCCTTCCTTTACATCGTAGAAGTTTTCAATTTTCTGTTCCTTTACAAATTTTCTCATCAATATATGATTGTTTGCGGAATCTAAAGAATCTGCTGGAACCTGATGGTCAAATGGAATCACTATTTTAGAGGAATCCCATACCTTTTCAGTTCCTATTTTTTCGAATGATTCAACTGCGAGAGGTCCAGTCAAATCATGCATCATAGCTATATCGATATCTGCCATGACAATATCACCAGCTTCAGCTTCTCCTTTGCCGGAAGCTCTTGCAAATATCTTTTCAGCAATTGTTGACATATTTCACCTCATTTAAAAAGAGTTAATGATAGTTAGTTAGCATAATAGGTTTTTAGTATAATGGGTTTATTTGTTATATTTAATAAATTTCCATAATTTCTTCTATTTCTTTCATTATTTGTTGTATTTATACAAATTTCCATAATTTATTAAAGTAATGTCATCTGGCACTTCCTTGATTATGTTTTTAGTGTCAAAGATGATTCTTGTTTTCATGTTTTTAGACAATGATTCATAATCCAAGTTCTTGAATTGGTCATGGTCTGTTAGGATTAAAACCAATGATGAGTCTTTGGTTGCTTCATCAAAATCAAAGTAATCAGGATTGTCAAAGTGAGGGTCATGGATAGCTATTTCGTATCCTGCTGCCTTCAATCCAGTTATTATTTCAAATGCTGGGCTTTCCCTTGCATCATCTGTATTCCCCTTATATGCCACTCCAAACACAGAGATCTTTTCTGCATCCTCATCAAGCTTTGATAGTATTTTGCCGGTGTTTTCAATTACAAATCCTGGCATGCTGTTGTTTGTATCCCTTGCCAACTTGATTATCTTAGCGGTTTCAGGAGCTTTTGCATAGATGAAATACGGATCGATTGCAAGACAGTGTCCACCTACACCAGGGCCTGGGCTATGGATATTCACTCTTGGGTGCTTGTTAGCCATTTCAATAACATCAAGTGCGTTAACTCCAATCTCTGCACCTATCTTTGCAAGTTCATTTGCAAGTGCAATGTTAACGTCTCTAAAGGTGTTTTCCATACATTTGGACAATTCTGCAGTTTTTGCTTCAGTTTCGATTATTTCCCCTTCAACAAAGGTTCTGTAAACATCTGCAGCTTTACGGCTGCATTCTTCTGTTATTCCACCAACGATTCTGTTGTTGTTAACCAATTCTTCCATGATTTGTCCAGGGAGAACTCTTTCAGGGCAATGAGCAAGGAATAAATCTTCTCCAATTACAAATCCCTCATTTTCAAAAATCGGCTTAATTATTTCATCAGTTGACATAGGAGCTATTGTAGATTCAATGATAACAACATTTCCCTTATTTAAGACAGGCAAGATGGATTGGCATGCAGATATCACATAGCTTAAGTCACAGCTTAAGTCCTCTTTAACATAAGGTGTAGGAACTGTGATGATAAATGTGTCTGCCTCCGCTGGCTTCAATGAAGCTCGATAGTGTCCTTTTTTCACTGCATTTTCAATAGCTTCTGTAATTCCCGGCTCTTCAATGTGAGCAATTCCTTGGTTTAACTTATCAACAATCTCTTCATTCACGTCTACTCCAAGGACTTCACAGCCATTTTTAGCAAACAAAGCTGCTGTTGGCAATCCAATGTAACCTTGACCTACAATACAAATTTTCATAAATATCGCCCTGAATGTTTTATTTTGTCATCGTTTAAATTATTTTTAAAATAAAACTTTTTTAAAGTATTATTAGTTTATACGATTTTATTTATGATTTTTATTCAATATAAATATTTTATATAAATCCTATTTATTATAGAATATATTTATATTTTATAAAACTAAAAATTATATTATAATGTTTTAAATTTACTTTTAATGACTTATGTAAATTTTAATTTAATTTGAGGAATTTTATGAAAATAATGATAACTGGTGCCTATGGAATGTTAGGTTCTGATTTAAGAGAGGTTCTTAAAAACTTTGAATTGATCGCTACCGGTTCTAAGGATTTGGATATTAGTGATGAAGAGAAGGTGATGGATCTCATCTGTGAAAAATCACCGGATTTAGTCATTAATGCTGCAGCTTATACTGCTGTTGATGATTGTGAAAGCCACTATGATGAGGCATATGCTGTAAATGCAATAGGCCCTAAAAATTTAGCCATTGCTTGCAGGAAGCAAGACATTCCTTTAGTCCATATCAGCACAGATTATGTTTTTGATGGAAACAAAAGAACTCCTCTTATTGAAACTGATAAGCTAGGTCCTCAAAGCGCTTATGGGAAAACAAAATTGGAAGGAGAGAAATTCATTCAGGAAAACACTGACAAGTATTTCATTCTTCGTACTGCATGGCTATATGGCCTTCATGGAAACAATTTTGTAAAGACAATGTTGGATTTGGCAGAGACTCATGATGAGATAACTGTTGTCAATGATCAAATTGGCTCTCCAACATATTCCTTGGATTTGGCTGTTGCAATCACCAATCTATTGCACAGCGATAAGTATGGAATTTACCATGTGACAAATGAAGGGGAATGTTCCTGGTATGATTTTGCGAAGTTGATATTTGAATTATCCAATCTTGATGTCAATGTCATTCCAGTAAGCACTGAGGAATTCCCAAGACCTGCTCCAAGACCTCATTATTCAGTTTTAGATAATAAAAAATGGAATGCATCAGGATTTGTTCCAATGAGAGATTATAAAGAAGCTTTAGGAGCATATTTATCATTATATAACTTCTTCAAAAGACTTAGAAAGATCTGACTGATTTAAAAATCTTAAATTATTTTACAAAAAATTTTAATAAATACAAATTAATCTTTATAAAAGTGAGTGATTATATGAAAGGAATCGTATTGGCTGGTGGTGCTGGAACAAGATTATATCCAATTACAAAGGCTATTTCCAAACAGCTCTTGCCTTTATATGATAAACCGATGATTTATTATCCAATATCCGTCTTAATGCTAGCTAACATTAAGGATATTCTTATCATTTCAACTCCAAGAGACTTGCCAATGTATAAGGAATTATTGGGAGACGGTTCTGATTTGGGAATGTCTTTCTCTTATGCTGAGCAGGAAACTCCTAATGGCTTGGCTGAAGCATTCATCATTGGTGAGGAATTCATTGGTGACGACAATGTTGCTCTTATCTTAGGAGACAATGTATTCCATGGACATAGATTTACAGAAATCTTGGAAAGGGCATGTGCTCTTGAAGAAGGTGCAGTTGTTTTTGGTTATTATACAAACAGACCTGAAGAATTTGGTGTAGTGGAGTTCGACAAGGAGTGGAATGTATTGTCCATTGAAGAAAAGCCACAGCATCCTAAATCCAATTATATCGTTCCAGGACTTTATTTCTATGACAATGATGTCATTGAAATAGCAAAGAATGTGGAGCCATCCCTAAGGGGAGAGCTTGAAATCACCTCAATCAATGAAGAGTATCTTAAGCGAGGAAAGCTTAAGGTTGAATTGCTCGGTAGGGGAATGGCTTGGCTAGATACTGGAACTCATGACGGTTTGCTTGAGGCAAGTAACTTCATTGAAACCGTACAAAGAAGACAAAGTTTATTTATAGCTTGTTTGGAAGAGATAGCTTATTTAAAAGGTTATATCGATAAGGAAGATTTATTGAGATTAGCAAAGCCTCTTGAAAAGACCGAATATGGCCAATATTTAATTGAACTGGCTGACAGAAAATTATAATCAAATTTAATTAAATTTAATTAATCTTTATATCAGATTTAATAAATTTTATATCAAATTTTATCAATCAGGTGTAAAAATGGGTAAATTCAAGATAACTAAAAGTGAAATTGAAGGCGTCTTCACTGTTGAGCCAACAGTTTTTGGTGATGAGAGAGGATACTTTATGGAAACCTATAATGAAAATGACTTCAAGGAGGAAGGCATTGACTTGACCTTTGTTCAGGATAATCAATCAAAATCATCAAAAGGAGTTTTAAGGGGGCTTCATTTTCAATACACTCAACCTCAAGGAAAATTGGTTCGTGTAATCAAAGGTGAGGTTTTTGATGTTGCTGTTGACCTTAGAAAGAAATCAGGAACTTATGGAAAGTGGATTGGTGAGATTCTTTCTGAGGAGAATAAGAAACAGCTTTTCATACCAAAGGGATTTGCTCATGGATTTTTGGTATTATCTGATGAGGCGGAATTTGTTTACAAATGCACCGATTTCTATAATGGTGAAGATGAGGGAGGAATCATTTGGAATGATCCGGATATAGCTATTGATTGGCCATTGGATGGAATCGGAGAGGAAAACATCCTTTTATCTGATAAGGACAAGTTATGGAAACCAATGAAGGAAACTGAAACTGATTTCTAATTAGTTATTCACGTTTATCATTTTAATGATTACAATTTAGATTATCAATTATTAACAATTATTTATTCAATATGTGATTTATATGACTAAAGTTTTAATAACAGGTGGAGCAGGATTTATAGGAAGCAATTTTGTAAAGTATATGCTTGAAAAGTATCCTGATTATGAGATTGTTAACTTAGATGCCCTTACATACTGTGGAAATCTTGAAAATTTGGAGGATATTGAAAACAATCCGAAATATACATTTGTTAAAGGGGACATTCAAGATGCAGAGTTGGTGGATTCCATTGTCAAGGATACTGATTATATAGTGCATTTTGCTGCCGAAAGTCATGTAGACCGCAGCATTGAAGATCCTCAAATATTCATCAAGACCAATATTATTGGAACTCAAGTATTGTTGGATGCTGCCAAAAAGCACAAGATCAAGAAGTTCTTACAGGTTTCTACAGATGAAGTCTATGGAAGCCTTCCCAAAGAAGGATATTTCACAGAAGAAAGCCCACTTAAGGCAAACAGCCCATATTCCGCTTCAAAGGCCGGTGCAGATTTAATGGTCAGAGCCTATGGAGAAACATTCGGCTTGCCAATCAACATTACAAGATGCTCAAACAATTATGGCCCTTATCAATTCCCTGAAAAGCTTATCCCTTTAATGATTTCAAATTCTTTAGAGGATAAGGAATTGCCTGTTTATGGTGATGGAAAGAACATTAGGGATTGGTTGCATGTCTATGACCATTGTACAGCTATTGACCTTGTTCTCCATAAAGGGAAATTAGGTGAGGTCTATAATATCGGCGGGCATAATGAAAAGGAAAACATTGAAATTGTAAAGCTTATCTTAAAAGAGCTTGGCAAGAGCGAATCATTGATTAAATTCGTTAAAGACAGATTAGGCCATGACAGACGCTATGCAATTGATTCCACTAAAATAACTGAGGAATTAGGCTGGAAGCCTAAATACACATTTGAAACAGGAATCATAGAAACGATCAATTGGTATTTGGACAATCAGGATTGGATGGAAAAGGTGAAATCCGGTGAATATCAGGAATATTATGAGAAGATGTATTCTAAAAAATAATTATTTTTTGCTTATTATAAATTAAAAAAATAAAAAATGTCTAAAAAATTAAATTTTTAAAATTTTTGCTCGAAAAGTGATTTTATGAAAGTATCAGTAGTTACACCAAATTACAATGGTTTGAAATTCTTGAATAGCTATTTTGAAACATTATTGATTCAAAGCAGATTTATTGAAGAAATCATTATAATTGACAACAATTCTACTGATGGAAGCATAGAATTCATTGAAGAGTTTATGAATAGTTCCAGCTATCCAATTGACATAGTTCTTATAAAAAATGAGGATAACTTAGGATTTGCCCCTGCAGTAAATCAGGGGATAAGACAAGCTAAATGTGAATACATATATTCAGTAAACAATGATGTGGAACTTGAATGGAACGCTTTGGAAGAAATCATCAAGGCTATGGACGAGTCAATTGATTTAGGGGAAAATCCGTTTTCAATCCAGTCAAAGATGATTCAGCACTACAATAGGAAATTGATTGATGATGCTGGAGATGAGTACACTATACTTGCTTGGACTAAAAAGATAGGGGACGGTCAGCCTATAGAAGGGTATAACGAGAAAAGGGAAATATTTTCATCCTGTGCAGGGGCTGCATTGTATAGAAAATCAGTCCTAGAGGAAATAGGACTTTTTGATGAGAATTTCTTTGCCTATGTAGAGGATATAGACTTGGCTTACAGGTCTCAGATATACGGATACAAGAATTACTTCTGCCCAAATTCAATTGTTTATCATTATGGAAGTGGAACAAGCGGAAGCAGATACAATGAATTCAAGATCAGATTGGCAGCCCGTAACAACGTATTCCTGATTTATAAGAACTTCCCAATTTTACAAAAGATTATCAATTTCATATTCCTATTCCTTGGATTTTTAATAAAATACCTTTTCTTTGTTAGGAAAGGATACGGTTCCATTTACTTGGATGGAATCAAGGATGGATTAGGGAATAGAAAAAAATTAACAAAAACCCCATTTTTAAGAAAAAACTGGAAAAATTACTTTAAAATAGAATGGAAACTTATAAAAAATACTATTAATTATTTAAGGAAATAAATGCTTTACTTTAGGTGTAAAAAAATCCCTTTTAATTATTTAAGGAAATAAATGCTTTACTTTAGGTGTAAGAAAATGCGAAAATTAGATTTATCAATCATCATTGTCAATTACAATACCTTCAAATTAACAAAGGAGACTATTGATTCATGCTTGGCTGAGCCGACTCATTATACATATGAAATCTTTCTTGTAGACAATAAGTCAACTGATGACAGCTTGGAAAAGCTAGAGGAATACTTTAAGGATGAAATTTCAAGAGGGATACTTAAGGTTATAGCCAACTCCAGCAATGATGGTTTTGCAAAGGCTAACAATTTAGCTATTGAGCAAGCTGAAGGAGAGTATATACTTCTCTTAAACTCAGATACACTAGTAAAGGAAGCTACAATCGACAAATGTATGGATTATATGACCAAAGGTTCAAATGCTGATGTCGGTGCATTGGGATGTAAGGTCTCACTTTCAGACGGATCTCTTGATAAAGCATGCAAACGCAGTTTTCCAAATCCTGCTAATTCTTTTTATAAATTGTTCAATGTTAAAACTAAGAGTGGAAAAGACGATTATAACCTTGATGATCTGGATGATGATGGGGTTTATGAAATCGACTGCTTGGTAGGGGCATTCATGCTCGTTAGAAAAACAACAATTGATGATATCGGTCTTTTGGATGACACTTTCTTCATGTATGGAGAAGACATTGATTGGTGTTATAGGATAAAACAGGCGGGATGGAGAATCGTTTACTTTGGTGAAGCGGAGATAATTCACTATAAGGGCGCAAGCAGTGAAGACAAAAAGACCAAAAAGAGAAATCCAAAGCTTATTTATGAATTCTATAGAGCAATGTATATCTTTTATAGGAAACATTATACTAAAAAGTACAATATATTTGTCAATATTGCCGTTTATATTGGCATTGGTGTTTTATTGATTTTTAATTTAATCAGAAACGCTATAAGGTCTTGATTTTATTTTTAAATGGATATTATTAAAAGTTAACTTAATAATGTATATTATTAATAGGTAATTTTATAAATAATAGTTTTTAAATCTATTATTGTATAAAACTCAAGTTGATATTAAGTGAATTAGAGTTTTTAAATCTATTATACTATAAAATTGTTTAATATTATGTAAATGATTATTTAAATTTTATAATTATTTTAAAATGGGGCATAGTAAATGATTAGAGAAAATCAAAGAATATTGAATTCATTGCTTGTTGTGATAGATGTTCTTGTAATTCTATTCTCATTGGTTCTAGCTTATTATGTTAGATTTAAAACCACTATTTTTGGCCCTTTAGGTGGATCATTGCCCTTTATGCATTATTTGATATTCACTATCGTATGCATTATTCCCACTTATCTATTGCTATACTACTTTTTTGGATTATACAAACCTTTCAGGAATAAATCTTCAATATTCTCAGGTTCAGAAGATATAATCAAATCAGATATAATGGCATTCATCATATTGGTCGCTATTTTATTCGTGATTGACCAGCCTGATTTTTCAAGAATTATGCTCTTTCTCTTAAGCTTGTTTGGTATAATTTTCACAATTATTGAAAGAGCTATTGTGGTTTTGTTTTTAAGATTCATGAGAGTCAACAACCGCAATCTAAAGCATATGCTCATTATTGGAGATAATGAATTGGCATTTACCTTTGCACATAAGATCAAGTCCAAGACTTATTTAGGATATAGCATCGATGGATTTTTAGGAAGAAAAGAACATTTAGGCAAAACCTTCGAGGGAATTAAATTCATTGGAACTTTTAAGGATTTGCCAAATGTATTGAAATCCCATAAATTCGATAGGGTTGTTATAGCCATTCCTTTGCAATACTATTATCACCTGAATGAAATCGTGGATGCATGTGAAGAAGAGGGAATCAAGGCGGAAATCATTCCAGATTATTATAAGTACTTGCCTGCAAAGCCTTCTGTTGACATGTTAGACGACTTGCCTATTATCAATATACGCTATGTTCCTTTGGATGATGCATTCAATAAATTCAAGAAAATCCTTGAAGATTATTTTGTTGCAATTGTAGCAATTATAATAACCTCTCCAATCATGCTCATAACAGCTATTGCAATTAAGTTGGAATCTCCAGGCCCAATCATATTCAAACAGGAAAGGATTGGTTATGGAGGCAAGCCATTCATGATGTATAAGTTTAGAAGCATGAAGGTTCAAGATGAGGATGAGGAGAAATCCCAATGGACCACAGAAGATGATCCTAGAAAAACAAGGGTTGGCTCATTTATTAGAAAAATGAGCATTGATGAACTGCCTCAGTTTTTCAATGTTTTAAAAAGGGAGATGAGTGTTGTTGGCCCTCGCCCTGAAAGACCATATTTTGTAGAGCAATTCAAAAAGTCAATTCCAAAATATATGGTTAAGCATCAAGTAAGGCCAGGCCTTACAGGGCTTGCTCAAGTGAATGGGTATAGAGGAAACACTTCCATTGAAAAGCGTATAGAATATGATATCCGATATGTAGAAAACTGGAGTTTAACATTAGATATTCAAATCATGTTCAAGACTATTTTCAAAAGAAATGAAAATGCATATTAAGTTCAGATCTATCTCTTTTAATTCTTATTTTTCATATTTTTTCATTCTTATCTTTCATATTTTTTCATTCTTATTTTTCATATTTTTTCATTTCAATTGAAATTTTTGTATGGCTAATAGTTTTTTACTTTATTTTAAAATGATTAAAATCATGTTATTTTTTATTTAGATTGTTAAATTTACTTTAAATTACTAAATTAATCTTATTTTGAATTATTATAACTAAAAAAAGCATATCTTTATATATTTTGTTGTATAATTGATTATTACAGAGTTAATTTTTAAAAATTGGCCTTGGATATTTGCTTTTGAAATTTGAACAATCATTAGAATGACATAAAAAATAACTTTTATAAACTTCAATGTTCTTAATATTTATGCTTAAATTTTATGCTTAAGTCCTTAGTATTTTGAATAAAAATTTAGCATGATTTGATAATTATTTTGATATGGATTTTTAAGAAAAAATTGGATTTTTGAAATGAATTTAAAGAATTTGAATATTGAAAATATATTGAAAATTTATTATAAAAATTTAAAATAAATTATTAAAAAAATATTTTTAAAAATATTAAAATATTATAGATTATAAATATATAATTATAATGAATTATGATTTTGAAATTATGATTTTAAAAATAAGTTTCTGATTAAAATTTTTGATTTTTGCAACTTATTTTTATATTGTTATTCTCATTTCATTATTCAAATATCTTAAATGGTTACATTTTTAAAAAGCATTGGAAAGCTAATAATTTTTCACTTGAAATTACACTATTAGTTTTCAAATGCTCTGTCTTAATTATTATATATAGAGAAAATTAAATTATAATTTAACTTGAAAAAATTGTGATAAATTAATGATCAAACTTGATTTTGATTAAATAAACATGAAAAATTCATGAAAATATTATAAGTAAATTAAGCGGATTGTTATTTTATTAGATTATTTTTACTAAATTTATAATTTAAAAAAACGAGGGTTTGGTATGGATAAAGAATTTTTCAATGGAATGAATTTGGTTGAAGATATTAGTGAAGAAGATTTCCAATACATCATGGAAGGTTGGGAAAAAGTTCAAGACTCTATATCTAAAGATGAATTCATAGATAAATTTAATAAAGTTAAAGACGAGTACAAGGATGCTTCCTTTTTCAGTGATAAGGATTTCATTGATATGGTAGTCAATCCATTCACTGGAAAGGAAACTAAGGATGAAGAACATTATGATGGGTTTGATGTTGAAACTCCAAAGACAATAGCTGAAGTTGATTCTGGCCGTCAAGGTTTCAGTGTCATTGCAAGGGTAATGTCTATCTCCAATCCTAAAAAATTCACTACAAGAAAAGGTGATGAAGGAGAACTTGCAAATATGCAAATTGCAGACAATACCGGTGAAGTAAGACTTGTTCTATGGAGTGAAAACATTAAGCATCTTAGACACATCACTGAGGGAGATATTGTAGAAATTTCTGATATTGACTGTAAAGATGGATTCAGAGGAGGCAAGGAATTTTCATTACGTCCTAGATCATTGCTTAAAGCGATTGATGAGACAAATGAAAACTATCCAAAAAACATTGATGAATTCCCAGTCTATGAAGAGAATATCATTCCAATTTCAGATATTGTTCCTGATCAAAAAGTAAGTATTATCGGAAGGTTAATCCGTGTTCCTACTCCACATTCCTATGAAAGCAACGGCAAAAAAGGAAAAGTGACCTCTCTTGAAATTCAAGACAATACAGGAATTATTTCTTACACCTTATGGAACAAGGATGTAAACTTAATTGAGAGCTTGGATTTAAAAGAAGGGGATGTTGTCAAGATCCTTAATGAGCAATCCAGAAAAAGAAATGATGAAATCTCCTTATCCCATTGGGATGGAAGAATCCTTAAGGTTGAAGGAGACTATGATCTTCCTGAATACGAAGAGAATATTGTTAAGATTGCAGATGCAGTAGAAAATAAAAATGCAAGCTTAATCGGAGTAGTTACCAAAATACAGGATACTATTACATTTAAAAGGCAAGATGGCACTGATGGATTTGTAAAATCAATTGAAATCAGTGATGCCAGCGGTTCCATCAGAGTCACTCTTTGGGGTGACGACACTAAATTGAAAGTGTCTAAAGGAGATGTCCTTAAAGTCATCGGAGGAGATGTTGAATATGATGATTATAGTAGAGGACATAGGGTAAATACCAATTGGAACACTGAATTAAAAGTTAATCCTGATCTTGATGAAGACTTAGTTGAAGAATTGAATGAAATTGCAAGTAACTTAGGTCCAATAGCCATTCGTGATGTTCAAGAGCATGAAGATGATGGAGAAGAAGTGGACATTATTGGTAGATTGATTACAATTTATGATTCCCATTCTTTCCAAAGGGATGATGGTTCAACTGGATTTGTTCGTTCCGGTGACATTGCAGATTCAACAGGAAAAGTTAGAATTTCCTTTTGGGATGAAAAGGCAGAAGCTTCCTATGGCATAGGCAAAGCATATCAAATTGAAAATGCCAGAACCAGATTAGGCATGTATGAAGTTGAACTTAATGTTGGAAAAACAACTAGAGTAATTGAACTTACAGATGCTGAATCATCTGACTTGCCTTCATTTGAAGATTTGGAAGAACAGATTTATGAAACCAAGAAGATTGATGACTTAGATGATGATGACATGAATGTCAAAGTTGTTGCAAGAATCATGGAAATCGAAGATACCCGTGAATTTGAAAGACAAGATGGTTCAAAAGGTTTAGTTAGAAACATGACCATCGGGGATGATTCCGGATTCATAGCTGTAACATTATGGGATGATAAGACTAATTTGCCTTATGACATTAATGATGCAATCAAAATCCAAAATCCACGTATAAACTATAATGATATGTCTAACCGTGTAGAGTTGTCTGTAGGAAATTCAACTAATATGTTGCAACCTTCTTATAATGAATTATCAGCTCTTCCTGATATTGAGGATTTACGAAAAGAGTTATACACATCAAAAACTATTGAAACTCTTGAATTGGAAGATAGAAATGTAAGGGTAACAGGCACATTCTCAGAGCCTTTTGTTGAAAGGATTTTAATTCCAAAATGCCCTATCTGTAACCGCACTATTGAAGATGAGGATGAGGAGCTATGTCCACACTGTGGAAATGAAATTGATAAACCAAAATATCTTTTAATGCTTCCTGGAAAGCTTAGCGATGATACTGGTGAAATTCAAGTAACTTTCTTTAATGAATTGGTGGAACAATTGCTTGACATGAAACATGATGATATTGTTGCTCTATATGAAGAAAATGAAGGAGACTTAGGATTCCTAGAGACTAGAGTAATGGATCTTGAAGGTAGAACCTTAGAAGTAATTGCTGATGTGAATTACAATAATTACGATGAAGAGATAAGACTTAGACCTAAAAGAATTGATAAAATTGAGTTTTAAGTTTTATTTTAATGCATGATGAACTTTAATGAATTTATTTAATGGGTTGATAATTATGGTAGAACTTGAAGACTTACCTAATGTTGGTGAAAAAACTGCTGAAAAATTAAGAGAAGCTGGTTTTGCTGATATGATGAGATTAGCTACTGCTACTGCTAAAGAATTGTCTGTAAAAGCAGAAATAGGTGAAGGGGTAGCTGAAAAAGTTATTGAAGCAGCACGTAGAGCTGAAAAAATTGATTTTGAAACAGCATTTGATGTAATGGAAAGAAGACGTGATGTTGGCCGTATAACCACTGGAAGTAAAGGTGTTGATGAGTTAATCGGTGGAGGAATCGAAACTCAAGCAATTACTGAAGTTTTCGGTGAATTTGGATCAGGTAAAAGTCAAATTTCCCATGAATTAGCTGTTACTGTTCAATTGCCTAAAGAAAAAGGTGGTTTAGATGGTGAATGTGTATTTATTGATACAGAAAACACTTTCAGACCTGAAAGGGTTGAACAAATAGCAGATGCATTCGGCCTAGATCATGAAGAGGTTTTAAGAAAAATCCATATTGCAAGGGCATTTAACTCTTCTCACCAAATTTTAATGGCTGAAAAAATCAATGAATTAATTCAAAGTGGCGTGAATGTAAGATTGGTCATTGTTGACTCCCTTATGGCACACTTCAGAGCAGAGTATGTTGGAAGGGAATCTTTAGCTGTAAGACAGCAAAAATTAAACCAGCACTTACATGCATTGCAGCAAGTAGCTAATACCTATAATGTAGCTGTTTTCCTTACAAACCAAGTTCAGGCAAGACCTGATGCATTCTTTGGAAGTCCAACAAAAGCTATTGGTGGACACGTTTTAGGACACGCTTCCACTTACAGAATTTGGCTTAAAAAAGGATTGGCTGGTAAGAGAATTGCTAGATTAGTGGACAGCCCTCACTTGCCAGAAGGTGAAGCTGTATTCAAAGTCACTACTGATGGTATTGTAGATTAACCAAACTTTTAAAAAAAGTTTGATCAAAATATTTTTAATAGTTGGGAGTAATTGCTCCTAATTAATTCTTTTTTATTTTCTTTTTTATTACCCTATTTTACAAAAACTATTTTAACTAATTTTTATAAATTTAATTTATCAATCGTTTATTAATTAAACGTATTTCATTTTTTTTAAATTATTGAATTATCTAGTTGATTGTATGGACTATAGGATTATTATTGTTTCAATCATTGTCATGATTTTGATAGGGACCTTATCCAAAAAGATTGGTCTTTTGAAGGAAAATGATGTCGAAACTCTCAATAATATAGTAATCAATATAGCTCTACCATGTATGATTTTCAATGCTTTGTACACTGCTGATGTTTCCTTGCTTCCAAGATTAAGCATATTAACAGTTTACATGTTAATAACTAGTTTAATTGTAGGAATATTGACTTATTTGCTACTTAATTTTTTTGGCTGGGACAAGAGGAAAATTTGGAGTCTTGTCATTGTTGTGGTTTTAGGAAACACCGGTTTTTTAGGTTACCCTATCACTCAAGGAATCTTTGGAAATGAAGGTATGATAAGGGCTGTATTCTGTGATATTTCCACTTCAATAATTTTTGTTGTCTTAAGTTTTATATTAATATTGATCTTTGATGGTGAAATCAAAGTGGCTATCCGTAAGATCTTAACATTCCTGCCTCTATGGTCAATCATATTTGGGATAACATTCAATATCTTTAGCATTCCTATAGGCTCTGTTGGGTCAACTGTGGTGACTTATTTGGCAGGGGCTACCATCCCACTTATTATGATATCTTTAGGGTTGTCCTTAAAGATTGATGGTTTGAAGTATCATTTCAAGGAGGTAGGTTTGGCTTCAATTATAAAATTGATCATTTATCCTTTAATTGCATTGGGAGTATTGTCTTTGCTTAATATTACTGGATTTGAACATACTATTGGATTTATTGAAGCTGCCATGTCATCTGCAATGTTAGGTTTGGTATTGGCTGTTACCTATAGATTGGATTGGGAACTCACTTCCGATTGCATATTCACATCCACTGTTTTCAGTCTTGTGACAATTCCTATATTCCTAATGTTTATCCTTTAACGAACATTTAAAGGATTTATATCAATTTTTTATTCATTTTTATTAAGCTATTTTTTAGCTTTTTTTAGTGTTGCATAAAAGGTTACACTACTTTTATTATTCCTTAAATTAGCTTAAATTTTAAAAACAAATCAATTTATCATTATTTAGATAAAATTTCTATTATTTATATTTTTTTTAATTTAATAGTTATTTTTCTATCTTTATTTTCATTTTTACTTGATTTAAACATTTATCTTCGTTGGGAAATTTTTCAATTTTTAAAGGCTTTTCCACCTTTCTTTGAAATTTTCATTGTATTTTTTTTAATTTTTAGGTGTATCAAAATCTATTTTATTTTTTAAATTAAAGACTAATTATATCTCTATTGTTCTTAATAGTGATTATTAAATCTTATTTAATTAAAATAATCTTATTTAATCTGAATTTGCTAATTTATACTATTTTAATTAATTTAATTTTTTCTCATATATATACTTTACTCCTACTTATTTATAGAAACCTTTATATACTGACTTTTTAGAAAAATTAAACTATCTAATATTTTATATATATAATATATTTAAAAAATTAGATCAAATGATTAATCATTTTACTTGTACAAGGTGATTTAATGGCAGAAGAAATTAACAACGAAGAAATTAGAGTGGGAGTATATGTTTGCCACTGTGGTGTAAACGTTGGTGGAGTCGTAAACTGTCCTGAAGTAGCAGCTTACGCAGAAACTTTACCTAACGTAGTAATTGCGAAAGATTACAAGTACATGTGTTCTGACCCTGGTCAAAGTCTTATTCAAGAAGACATCAAAGAACACAACTTAAACAGAATTGTAGTAGCAGCATGTTCTCCTAGACTTCACGAACCTACCTTCAGAAGATGTGTAGAAGAAGCTGGATTAAACAAATTCTTATTTGAATTTGCTAACTTAAGAGAACAAGACTCTTGGGTACACATGACCCAACCTGCGGAAGCAACTGCAAAAGCTAAAGACTTAACTCGTATGGCTGTTGCAAAAGCAAGATTATTAGAACCTCTTGAAGCTTCTAAAGTAGCAGTAGACAAAAAATGTCTTGTTATTGGTGGTGGAGTAGCAGGTATTCAATCTGCATTAGACTTAGCTGATATGGGATTCAAAACCTACATGGTAGAAAGAAACCCAACTATTGGTGGAAGAATGGGACAATTAGACAAAACCTTCCCTACCTTAGACTGTTCCATGTGTATTCTCGCACCTAAGATGGTAGACACTTCCAAACACGAAAACATTGAATTAATTACTTACGCAGAAGTAAAAGAAGTAGACGGTTACATCGGTAACTTCACTGTAAAAGTTGAGAAAAAACCTAGATACGTTAAAGAAGAAGACTGTACTGGATGTGGACAATGTCAAGAAGTCTGTCCTATCGAAATACCTAACTACTACGACGAAGGTGTAGGTATGGTAAGAGCAGCTTACATCCCATTCCCTCAAGCAGTACCTCTCTGTGCAACTATCGACAAAAACTACTGTATCGACTGTGGTCTTTGTGAAACCGTATGTGGTCCTGAAGCAATCGACCGTGACATGGAACCAGAAGAAATCGAACTCCATGTTGGTACTATTATTGCAGCAACCGGTTACGACCCATACGACCCAACCGAAAAATACGAATACGGTTACGGCAGATACACTAACGTAATTACCGCAATGGAAATTGAAAGAATGATCAACGCATCCGGTCCTACTGGTGGTCACGTACAAAAACCATCTGACGGTAAAGAACCTAAACGTGTTGCATTCATCCACTGTGTCGGTTCAAGAGATGAACAAATCGGTAAATCCTACTGTTCAAGAGTATGTTGTATGTACTCCATGAAAAACGCTCAATTATGTATTGACCACGAACCTGACACTGAAGTAACCTGTTACTACATGGATATCCGTTCATTCGGTAAAGGATTCGAAGAGTTCTACAAAACTTCCCAAGAAAAATACGGTATTGAATTCATCAGAGGACGTCCTGCAGAAATCCTCGAAAACGATGACTTAACCTTAACCGTAAGAGCAGAAGATACCTTACTCGGAAAAGTAACTGAATACACCTACGACTTAGTTGTATTATCTGTAGGATTAGAACCTCCTAAAGGATCTAACGAACTCAGACAAACCTTAGGTTTATCCAGAACTACCGACGGATTCTACATGGAAGCTCACCCAAAACTCAGACCTGTTGACACTTTAACTGACGGTGTTTACATTGCTGGTGTAGCACAAGGTCCTAAAGATATTCCTGACGCAGTAGCACAAGGATCTGCTGCAGCATCAAGAGCATCTATCCCTATGGCTAAAGGTGAAGTAGAAATCGAACCTATTACTGCTGACACTGATACCACCGTATGTGGTGCATGTGAAGTATGTGTAGAATTATGTCCATTCGGTGCTGTAAGTATTGAAGGTGAAGGCGCAGACAAACACGCAGCTATTAACGTTGCATTATGTAAAGGATGTGGTACCTGTGTAGGTGCATGTCCATCTGGTGCTATGAACCAAAACCACTTCAAAACCGAACAAATTATGGCACAAATTGCAGCAGCTCTCGAAGATGTTGCAAAATAGATTAAGAGATTTATTCTCTTTTTCTTTTTCTTTTTTTTAAACAATTTTTATTTGTTCGTATATTAGGCAACGTTTTATTTCAAACATTTTTTTAAAATTAGATCTTTTTTTCTAAAATTCCATCAATTTTGCAAAGTCTATATTGCATAATAAAACAAGAATAATATTAAATATTATAATTTAATAAAAAGTTTTATTTAATTAAAAAATTATATTATATAATAATAAGAATTTTATAAGATTATATTTTTAGAATTTTTTTATTATTTCTGATTTTTATAAACTTTGAAATTTTTAATAATTCTATTATTTTACTATTAATTAAAAAATAATATTTAATGTTTAATAAGTTATTTAAGAGAATATAGGTGTTATGATGTATCAATATGAAGAAGATATGAATAAGATTTATGACTTGATGAGAGTTCATAATGACTGGATGAGAGACAGCGTTAACCTCATTGCAAGTGAAAATACCACAAGTAATGCTGTCACAACCGCAATGGCTTCTGATTTGGCTCACAGATATGCAGAAGGACAAGCTTATGAAAGATTATACCAAGGATGTACCTACATTGACCAAATCGAAGACATTACAAAACAATTATCATGTAAAGTTTACGACTGTAGCTATGCAAACGTCCAACCGGTTTCCGGTGTAACTGCAAACCTCGCTGCTTTCTTCGGCTTTGCTAAAGCTGGAGACAAGATGATTGCTATGAACATTCCTTTCGGAGGACACATTTCCCATGCAAATGTAAGTGCAGCAGGTATTAGAGGATTAAAAACTTTAGAACATCCTTTCAACCCAGAAGTAATGAACATTGATGTTGATGCATTGAACAAAATGATCTTAGCGGAAAAACCAAAAATCATCCTCTTTGGAGGAAGCTTATTCCTATTCCCACACCCTGTATCTGAAGTTGTTGATGCAGCTAACGAAGTGGGAGCAACCATTATGTACGATGGTGCTCACGTTCTCGGATTGATTGCAGGTAAACAATTCCAAGATCCTTTAAAAGAAGGAGCTGAAGTTCTTATGGGAAGTACCCACAAGACTTTCCCAGGTCCTCAAGGAGGAATTATCTTATCCGATAAGAAAAATGAAAAATTAATTGATAATGCTGTATTCCCTGGTGTAGTAAGTAACCACCACTTACACCATTTAGCTGGTTTAGGTATTGCTACTGCCGAAATGTTAGAGTTTGGTGAAGATTATGCTAAACAAACCATTAAGAACGCTAAAGCATTAGCAGGAGCTCTTGCAGAACAAGGATTCAATGTAATGTGTGAAGACTTAGGATACACTGAATCCCACCAAGTTGCTATGGATGTAAGAGATGTCAAGAGAGCTACCATATTGGCTAAGGAATTAGAGCAAAACAATATCATTCTTAACAAAAACCTCATTCCTGGTGACAATGTAAATGACAGTGATGACCCATCTGGTATCAGAATCGGTACTCAGGAAATCACCAGAAGAGGAATGAAAGAAAAAGAAATGGAAGAAGTGGCTGAGTTCATTTGGAGAGTTGCTGAAGGTGACAAGGTAGACATCAAGGATGAAGTAACTGAATTCATGAGTCAGTACAGAACCATTCACTACGCTTTCACAGAAGAAGAAGGATACAAGTTCATTGAACATATATAATCCAAGCTTCACAGACTTCAGTCTGTAGAACCTTGACCAAAACTTTTTCACTAGTTGGGAGTAAATTCTCTTAACTTTTATTTTTTCATTAATTTTAAATCTATTTTTAGGAGATATTTCATGAAAATCGGATGGGCTTTTACCGGTGCAGGACATTTGCTTAAGGAAAGCGTTGAAGCTATGGAAGAATTGGCAAAAGATAACGATTTGACTGTCTTTTTATCACAGGCTTCTGAAGAAGTTTTAAAGATGTACGGCCTCTATGATAGAGTTGTTGCTGTAACAGGTGGAAGATATAATGAACTTGCAAGTGATTCCAATCAAAAGTTCAGTTTTCCAATCACTGGCAGGCTTTCACTTGGAAAATATGATTTGCTTATCGTATCACCTACAACCGCAAACACAGTTGCCAAGATAGTTCATGGAATTTCAGACACTCTTGTAACCAATGCAGTTGCACAAGCTGGAAAAGGCAGAGTGAGAACCCTTATGGTTCCTGTAGACATTGAACCAGGGGATGTGGAAACAATATTGCCTTCAAAGCTTGAAAAGACCAAATGCCAAAAATGTGATGAATGTGAGGCTGCTTTAGCTTGTCCGAATGGTGCTATCATTGCCTATGAGGAAATTGATCTATTGAAATGCATTGGCTGTGGAACCTGTAAGGACATTTGTCCATATGATGCGGTTTCAACAGGAAAAGTCATAACCATGCATATGAGGGAAATAGATATTGAAAATACTCAAAAACTCCAAAAAATGGAGGGAATCGAGATTTTCGACACTCCTCAAAGTCTTATGGATAGCTTAGATTTATAATTTTTCTATCCTTTTATTTTTTAATTTTTATTTTTATTCACGCTTATTTTAAATATATTATATCTATTTTATTTCTATTTTATCACCTATTTTCAAGCAATCATTGAATTCTCTTTTATCAAATTCCATTATATATTTTGCTGGTTTTTTAGGGATATAACAATTCCACGGCTTCAATTCAGCTATTTCATAAACCACATTTCTTTTATCAATAAAAACTATAACTATCTCAAATCTCATGAAAAAGCTATGGATTGAGGATCTTTCCTTTTTATTTATTCTCTCAGGAATCTCAAACAACAAGGGAACTTTAGCATTTTTTTTAAACATAAGTCCTCTTAAACGACTAAAAAAAGTATTAGCTATTCTGATTTCTGCAATTTCTTCATTTGATTTTTTAAGTGTCATTAACTTCAAATTTTTATTCGTTTTATTTTCATTATTTTTCAATTTATTATCCATAATTCTATTATTTTCTATTTATTCTCAATATTTATAAATATTTTTATTATTAGAAGTTTTTTTACACTTTAAAATCAATTTAACAAGCAAATTATCATTTTTTAATTCCATCATCATATTATAATTATAATGCGATTATTATTTTTATAATTATTAATAATAATAAAGTTTATTTACATTCAAAATAAGAAATATATATCATAATAATATATATTATATATATTTTGTCAATTTATTAAAATCAATTAAGATAATGAATTTTATCTTAAATTCTTATAATATTTACCATTTTAATAAATTTAAAAAATCACATTTATTAGGAGAATCGATATGCCGTTAAAAGAGGCAGAGAAAAACTATGACTTTAAAAAGATAGAGGAAAAGGTCCAAAACTTTTGGGCAGATTCTGATATTTATGAAAAAACAAATAAATTGCGAGCTAACGGTCCACAATATTCCTTTTTAGATGGGCCTCCATATTGTAGTGGAAAAATCCATTTAGGTACTACCTGGAATAAGGTTATTAAGGACACCTTATTGCGTTACAAGTCCATGAATGGATTTTCTTTAAGAAGACAAGCTGGATGGGATACCCACGGATTGCCTATTGAACATAAGGTAGAGCAATTGTTAGGAATTGAATCCAAACAGGAAATTGAGGAAAAATACGGTATTGACAACTTTATCAACAAATGTAAGGAATTTGCAATGGAAAATAAGGTTGCAATGACTGAGCAATTCAAAAGCTTAGGAGTTTGGATGGATTGGGACAACCCTTACATGACCTTGGATCCTAAATATATGGAATCCGCATGGTGGACATTGAAGAAGACTCATGAAAAGAACTTGCTTACCCGTGACCAAAGGGTAATCAGCTGGTGTCCTCACTGTCAAACTGCACTTGCTGCAGCTGAAATTGACTATACTGAAGGTGACGACCCTTCCATCTATGTACGTTTCCCACTTAAGGAAAAATTAATCACAGATGGAGATTATGCTGATTTGAAACAGTCTTTCCTTGTATGGACAACCACTCCTTGGACACTTCCTGGAAACTTAGCTATTTGTTTGAATGAGGATTTCGATTATTCTTTCGTAAAGGTAGATGAAAGATTAAATGAAAGTGGAGAAGAAATCCTAATCATTGCAAAAGAGCTCTTGGAAACAGTTTTAGGTCCAATTGAAGTTATTCACAAAAACAAATTGCCAAATCCTAAATATGATCCTGAAGATGAAGAGTCTAAAGAAAAGAAATACATCATAGAGGAAGAGAAGGAAGTGATGTATGAAATCATCAAAACCGTAAAAGGGTCTGAACTTTTAGGTTTATCTTATGTTTATCCTTTAGCAGAACAAGTACCAAAACAAATGGAAATTGAAGCGGAAAACAGTTTAGTTCACTCCACTTTCCATGGAGACCATGTAGAGTTAGGAGAAGGTACAGGTTTTGTACACACCGCTCCTGGACACGGTCCTGAGGACTTTGAAATCGGTCAGAAAATAGGGCTCCCTATTCACTGTCCTGTAGATGAAGCAGGATGTTTCACTGAAGATGGTGGTATCTATGCTGAAGGCTTTACCAAAGACATGAATGACACAATTATTGCAGATTTAATTGCTCAAGATCTAATGTTTAAGAATGACACCATCACTCACAGATACGGTGTCTGTTGGAGATGTAAGACTCCTATCATTTACTTGGCTACTGAACAATGGTTCATTAAAGTGCCTGAAATAAAGGAAAAAATGCTCTCTGAAATTGACAGAGTTGAATGGGTACCTAAATGGGCTGGTGAAGGAAGATTCCATGATTGGGTAGCTAACGCTAAGGACTGGACCATTTCAAGACAAAGATACTGGGGTATTCCAATACCTATTTGGATTTGTCCTGATTGTGGCCAAATCAAGGTAATCGGTTCAGTTGAAGAGCTTAAAAATGAATCAATCAATGAAATCACTGCAAGTGATGAGGATTTAGTACACAGACCTTATGTTGATGACGTATTGATTAAATGTGATTGTGGCTGCGATTCACCTATGAAACGTATTCCTGATGTATTGGATGTATGGATTGACTCAGGAGTAGCAGGTTGGGCAGCTTTATACTACCCTCGTGAAGAGGAAATGTTTAATGAATGGTATCCTTACGACTTTATTTGTGAAGGACACGACCAAACCAGAGGATGGTTCTATTCCCAATTAGGAACTGGTGTAATTGCATTGGATCAAGCTCCATACAATAAGGTTTTAATGCATGGATTTGTATTGGACGAAGAAGGTAAAAAGATGAGTAAATCCTTAGGTAATGTAGTTCAACCTGAGGAAGTCATTGAAAAGTATGGTGCAGATGTGCTTAGATTCTACCTTTTATGGGCTTGCAAGCCATGGGATGACCTTAAGTTCGTATGGGATGAATTGAACAATGTCAAAAAGATGTTCAATATCTTCTGGAATGTATATGTGTTCTCAACCACTTATATGGCTTTAGATGAATTCGACCCTGCAAAATGCATAGTTGATGGTCCTGATGCAAATATCACTCTTAGAAATGAGGATAAATGGATCTTGTCCCGCGTAAATTCACTTGCAAAAGAAGTGGGTGAAGCGATTAACGATGTGCATTTCCACTTAGCTACAAGAGCTATCAACAACTTCATACTTGAAGACTTAAGTAGATGGTATGTAAGATTAATCAGAGGAAGAACTTGGGTGGAAAGCGATGACCCAGACAAATTAGGTGCATACTATTCACTTTACACTACACTTAATACCTTAATCCATTTAATGGCTCCAATTACCCCTCACTTATCTGAAGAGGTATATGAAAACTTGGTTAAAAACTTGGATGCTGATGCTGCAGAAAGTGTTCATATGGATGATTGGATGTATGACGAATCCTTAATCGATAAGGAACTTGAAGCTAAAATGGATAATGTGAGAGATGTTATCGAAGCATCTGCAAGAGCAAGGGATGTTGCAAGATACAAATTAAGATGGCCTGTAAGCGACATCACCGTTGTATCACAGGATGAGGAAATCTTGGAAAGCATATCCTCACTTGAAGACATTATTAAAGATCAATCAAATACAAAAGAAGTTATCACAGCTACTGAATTTGAAAACCTTACATTTATTGCAAAACCTAATCTCAAAACCTTAGGTCCAAGACTTAAGGGAGATATGGGCATTGTACAGAAATTCTTCGCACAAGCTAAAGCAGATGGAATAGGCAATTCCATTAAGGATAGCTTGGCCTCTACTGGCAAATATGTTGTGAGAGGAGAAGATAGAGAAGGCAATTTAAAGGAAATTGAACTCTCCGCTGATGATGTTCTTTATGAAACTGAGCTTCCTGATGATGTTGTAAGTGCAGAATTTGCTGGAGGAAATGTATTCGTAAATACTAAAATCACTCCAGAGATCTTATCTGAAGCTATGGCTCGTGAACTTATTAGAAGAATCCAAGACATGAGAAAGGACATGGACTTGGATGTTGAGGCTAATATTGGTGTAATGGTGAACACCGATGCTGAATTCAAGGAATTGGTTGAAAAGCAATCTGAATTAATAAGTGAAGAGGTAAGAGCTAAGTCACTTGTAATATTTGATGGCAAAGCCTGTGAAGTTTGTACCGATAAAGGTTTAGGAAGAGAGTATGAAGACATTTCAGTAGAATACTCTAAAGAATGGGAAATTGAAAATCACAAAGTAATTATTTCTGTTGTAAAGCTTAGCTAAGGTGTTAAAATGACTTTAACAGATTCTGAAGTAAAATATATTGAAGGAATTCTCAAAAGAGAAATGAACGAATTGGAAGAGGGAATGTTGGATGTAATGTTCTCTGAGCACTGTTCCTATAAAAGTAGTAGGCCAATTTTAAAGTTGTTCCCTACTGAAGGAGAAAACATAGTTTTAGGTCCTGGAGACGATGCAGGTCTTGTATCCATTACAGATGAGTATGCTCTTGCTGTAGGTATGGAAAGTCATAATCACCCTTCAGCTATTGAACCTTACGGTGGAGCAGGAACCGGTATTGGAGGAATTTTAAGAGATATCATTTCCATGGGTGCAATGCCGATTGCACTTTTAGACAGCCTTCGTTTCGGTCCTCTTGAAGACCAAAAGTCAAGATACTTGTTTGAGCATGTTGTTGAAGGAATATCCGACTATGGTAACAGGGTAGGTGTTCCAACTGTTGCTGGTGAGATTGAATTTGACGAGTCCTTCAGAACAAATCCTCTTGTAAACGTATTGTGTGCAGGGCTTGTTAAGAAAGATGAAATCGTAATGGCAGTAGCCCCAAATATTGGAGATGTATTCTTGCTTATGGGAGGAACCACTGGTAGAGATGGTATTCATGGAGTAACCTTTGCATCTGAAGAGCTAACCTCCAACTCTGAAACTGAAGACCGTCCTGCTGTGCAAGTGGCAGACCCATTCACTAAAAAGAGAGTGCTTGAAGCTTCACTTGAAATTCTCGAGAAAATCGATTGTTCCGGTGTTAAGGATTTAGGTGGAGGAGGTCTTACCTGCTGTGTATCAGAACTTGTGGACAAGTCTGGAAACGGTGCAGTTGTAGACCTTAGAGCTATTCCTCTTCGTGAAGAGGGAATGACCCCTTACGAAATCATGCTTTCAGAATCCCAAGAACGTATGATTTTTGTCATTAACCCTAAAGATGTTGAATTGGCACAAGCTATCTGTGATAAGCACGAAATTCCTTCTGCAGTGATTGGTGAAGTAACTGATGGAAACCATATGGTTGTAAAGGATTTCGATGCAGAAGTGGAACTCCAAACATTATGTGATGTTCCAACAATCCTTTTAGCAGACCCTCCTTCTCTTGATAGGGAAATGAGAGAGCCTGCTAAACCAACTGATTTGGTTGAAGTGGTTGATGGCCCAATAGATGAATCATTGATTAAAGTATTGTCCTCTCCTAACATTGCAAGCAAAGAATGGGTTTACAAACAATACGACCATGAAGTTCAAACCAGAACCGTTGTAAAGCCTGGTGACGATGCAGCTGTATTGCAAATTGATGATGAAACCGCGGTTGCAATTACCGCTGATTCCAACACTATCCACACCAAATTGTCTCCATACGATGGTGGAGCAGGTAGTGTAGCTGAAGCTATCCGTAATGTGGTTTCAATGGGTGCAAAACCTTATGCAGTTGTAGACTGCTTAAACTTCGGTAATCCAGAAAATCCTGAAATCCTCTGGCAATTCAAGGAGTGCATTAAGGGAATGTCTGACATTGCAGAGAAATTCGAAGCTCCTGTAATCAGTGGAAACGTAAGTTTCTACAATGAAACAGAAGGTATTAAAATCAACCCAACTCCTGCTGTAGGAGTAATCGGTGTTGAAAAACTCTCTAATATAAGAACTCTTCCATTCAAGAATGAAGGAGATAAGATCATCATCATCGGTAAAACCTATGATGAAGTTGAAGGTTCTGAATACCACAGAGCTGTACATTCTCTTGAACAAGGAGATGCTCCTAAAATCAGAATTGATGATGAATTGGCATCTGCAAACACCATTCTTGACTTGATTGAAAATGATGGGGATTATGTAAAATTCCTTGAAGGCGAGGATGAACTTGCAATAACCGCGACCCACGATGTATCTGCTGGTGGAATAGCTATTGCATTGTCTGAAATGGCTATGAGCGGCAAATTAGGATGTGAAGTGGACATTAGCAAGGTTCCGGCTGAAGAAGGCATTAGCGACAATAACTTATTGTTCTCTGAATCCCATGCAAGATTCATCATAACCGTAAGTGCAGATAAGGCAGATGAAATAATTGATTCCATTGATGTGGATGCTGCAATTATCGGTGAAGTCAAAGGAGATTCATTAGTCATTAAGAAAGATGATGAAACCATTGTAGAGTTAGCTGTAGCTGACTTGGATGATGCTTATCATGGCGTCATTGAAAAGTATATGGCTTAATTTATAATATTCATCATTCTTTTTATTTTTTTATTAAATTTTAAGTGTTGTTTATTTTTTTAACTATTTATTAATTTTTTTAATATTTTTTATTAATTTATTTTATGGACGATAATATGAAGTTTATATCAAATTTAATTCCGTTGGGAGATGCTTTAGCTAAAATTGATGAGAATCAAAAGCTTATGGATACAGAAAAGATTCATTTGAAAGATTCTCAAGGCAGAGTTTTAGCTCATTCCATTTCCTCTTATCATAATTCCCCTCCATTCGACAAATCTGCTATGGATGGATATGCAGTGATTGCAGAGGATACCTTTGGAGCTTCCAATAATGTCATTAAAGAATTAAAGATTATTGATAGAATCGGAGCAGGGGACTTTTCAGATAAAACCCTGTCTAATGGTGAAGCTATTGTAATAGCAACCGGTGCACCGATTCCAAATGGTGCAAATGCTGTTTTAATGAAAGAATTCACCTATGAAGATGGTGACAATTTAGAGATTCATTCACAAGTCACTCCTGGTGAAAACGTTTCTCCAAAGGCAGAAGACATTGCTAAAGGAGATGAATTGTTAGGTGAAAATGTTTTAATCAGACCACAGGAGATGGGTTTGATAGCTTCAGCAGGACACAGTGAAGTTGAAGTCTATAAGAAGCCAAGAGTCAAATTGCTGATAACAGGCAATGAATTGGTGGAACCTTCTCCAGAAATTGACAAAGCTAAAATCATAAATTCCAATCAATTTTCCATTGCAGCATTGATTAGAAGTGCTGGAGCTATTGTTGATATAGAGCATGGTGCAGATGATTTTGAAGCTGTCAAGGAAGCTATTGATAAGGCAAGCAAGGAATATGATGTAGTGATTACAACTGGTGGTACCGCTATCAGTAAAGGTGATGTGGTTATTGAAGCGGTTGAGGAATTAGGTGAAGTCCTATTCCACGGTGTTGCAATGAGGCCTGGAAAGCCTGTTGGTGCAGGCATTGTAAATGGCACTCAGATTTTCATGCTATCAGGTCAGCCAGTAGCAGCTATGGGCCAATTTGATATAGTTGCAAGACGTTACCTATTTAAAATGCAAGGGCTCGATTATTCCCATAAGGTCATTAAAAGAATTTCCCAAGCAAAAATACCTTCATCTCTTGGAAGAACAGATTATATTCGTGCAGTAGCTGATGATACCGGTGTTCATCATGTTTTGAATAGAGGTTCAGGTATAATTAGGTCTATGGTAGAGGCAAATTGCTACATTATCATTGATGAAAACCATGAAGGAATTGAAAAAGGAGATGAAGTTGACTTGATCTTCTTTAATGATATGGCATGGCCAAGCCTTTAATTTTAATAAAATATTTTTTAAAAGAGTTAATTTTCTTATAAAACTCAAAAAATAGAATTTAGATAAGAATTATAAATTCTTATCTTTGCTCTTTTTATTGATTATTTTTATTATTTTTATTGATTATTCTTATTATTATTTTTATTATTATTTTTTTT
>NZ_JAFRJO010000034.1 GCF_017432245.1 Methanobrevibacter sp. | reverse complement strand
CCTTTTTCTTCAAGAGCTTCAGCTAATGCAACTTTTGCATCATCACTAATTCTTTGTGCGCCAGCATTTTTTAAGATACGACCGACAGGTGCGATTGGTAATTCACTCATATTTTCACCTCCAATTGAAAGTGTGTTTTACCTAGTATATAAATGTTTTGCTTTTTTAAGGCCATTAAAACACTTATTATCCAAAAAATAGGTATAAAAATATAGATTTTTTAATAATGAGAAATATTAAAACTAATTAAAAAAATTTAATAAGAAATATATGAAAAATGGATATTTTAAAGCCATAGAACTCTTAAAAATTAAACCTTTTAAAAACTCTTAAATCTTTAAATAAATAATCATACATCTTTATTTTATCAAATAAATAACAAATAGTCTTTAAAAAAGGCAAAGAAAGAAATTTTTCTTTAAAAGGAAAATAAAAGATAAATTAGTCTTTAAAATAAAAATACAAGATAAATTAAGAGTTATTTCAAAAAATAGTCAATTTTAAAAGAGTTTTTTATCTAAATTTTCTAATAATTTTTTAAATAAGAAAATAATGAAAATTTTCGTCTAAAAACAATGGCAATTAGAAAAAAATCCTTAAAAAAATAATTGAAGTATACATGATTTCATAAAAGGAAAATAAGAAAAAAATAAAAGAATAAAAAAAATTAGATCTTATGGCCAATCAAATAAGTGCCAGTTGTCTCATCAATATGAACCTTAATGAATTCACCTAATTCAACATCCTGAACAACCACTGGAATATAGGAATCAGTTTTTGCAATGAAACCTCCTTTGGAACCTTCACCAACAACCAATGCAGTTAATTCCTTATCTTTAAGGAATTTGTTTTCCTCTTCAATTATTCCAAATTTAATATCGGAGAGAATTTTAGATCTTCTCTTCATGTCTTCAAATGGAATATTTGGAAGATCAGATGAACTTGCACCTTCCCTATGCTGATACTTGGATAAATGAATCAGATTGAATTTAATCTCTTCAATCAAGTCTGCAGTCATCAAAAAGTCCTCTTCGGTTTCTGTAGGATAGCCTATAATGATATCTGTAGCTAATGTAAGGTTTGGAATTTCTTCCTTGAACCTATAGACAATTTTCTTGTAATCCTCAACCGTATGATTCCTTCTCATATGCTTCAAGACTGCATCACTGCCAGATTGAATAGGCAAATGTAGGAATTTATATACCTTCTCCAACTTAAATGCATCAATTAAATCATCAAGGTCATTTCCTATGTTTTTAGGATGCATCATTCCAACACGCACTTTAAAGTCACCATCTAAACTAGCCACTTCCTTAATCAAGTCAGATAGCCTTTCGCCAGTATCCTTTCCAAATGCAGAAGTGTCTTGAGCGGTAAGTTCAATTTCAACACAACCATCTTCAATAGCTTGTTTAGCTTCCATTACAATATCTGCAATAGGATAACTGTTCAGATGTCCTCTTGCAAAGCGAGTGCAGCAGTAACTGCAGGAGCCTAAGCAACCTTCACATATCTGGATAACATGAACATATGGGTCTTGACGTATCTTAGGAACACAAACCTTAGGCTCATCTGAAAAGCCAAACTCCCGGGTAACTTCCCCTCCAATAGCTGACTTGACAACATCAGCAGTCTTGTTCAATTGGTGAGGGCCAATCCAAGAGCAGTTAGGTCCAATTGCATCAAGCTTTTTAGGATCCACTTCAACCATACATCCTGCAACAATGATTTCCTTATCCGGAAATTCATCTTGAAGCTTTTTGATTCTATTTATCACCTTGCTTTCAGTAGGCAACTTTACATAACAAGTATTGACGATAATTGCATCCGCTTCCTCTTGATTGTCTACAATATCAATTGAATTGGCATTTAAGATACCTGCCATGATTTCAGAATCTGCTTGATTGAATGTGCATCCATAAGTTTCTATAAATACTTTCATATTATCCTCTAAAAATAAAAATAGATATTTGGGATTGAAATATAATCCCAATTGAAGATTTTAAATTGTTTAATTAACTTTTATGTTTATTCAAAGGCTTTGCCTGAACAATGAATTTGGTCAAGTCATAATCATAATGATTGAACTTGACAGGCTTTGCATAAACCCTTTTAATGACTCTTGCCTTAGCATAACCTTTAGTGGTTTTTCTCTCTTCAGTCTTGATTACATGAACTCTTGCAATATACTTATCAATTTTTAGAATATCATCAACAGCTATCTTGAAGTCACGTTCTGTTTCACATTTGAAAGAAGCGACTTTTCCATGCAAGTCTATTGAAACACCAAAACGCGCAGGAATCTCTTCAGATGATGCCCAAATGGTTTTGACATCACTTGCAATAGCTTTCTTAACTCTCTTTTCTCCTTCAAGCTCTAAGGAAGTGATTTTCACTTTCCCAAGCTCGGACATTAGGAAATCCCCAACTGCAAGCTGTTCATCAGGGAATAAGTCAATGAATATCTTATGAGTATCTTCATGCTCACTAATGATTAATCTAAATGGTTTTGGGTTATCCTGGGAAATTCTTTCATTATAAACAGATCCACATTCATCACATTTCAATAGGAATTCTCTGATTTCCTTATTTTTGCCCTTGATAAGCTTATTCTTTAAAATGACTGCTTCATCAGACCCGCAAACTGGACAAACCATATTTTCACCTCACTATCTTTCATACATCATTAAACATATACATAGCTAAAAATCAATCTAAATTTGAAATCTCAATAAAAATAATAAATTAAAACATATTAATTTTCCATATCTTGAAAAATTAAAAAAATAATTAAAAATAGCTATGTCATTAATTTTAATTAATAAATTTAATTGATTATTATAATATTATAGAATAAGTTAATTATAAACTTATGTATTGATTATAAGTTAATCTTAAAAAATCATTTGAAAATATATGAAAAAACATAAAATTTTTAGAAATAATCTACTAAAAAAATAAAAGAAAAAATATATTTCAAATGATAGCCTTTAAACTAAAAGTTTAATTAATTTAAGATATAGTTTACTATAACAATACTATTTTAAACAAAGATCTAATCAATTAGATTAAACTTATTCTTTTTCTTTTAAATAATGTTTAACTAGACCACCATCAGACAATATATTTATCATGAATTCTTCAAAAGCTTGGAATTCAACTTCAATGTTTTTGGTTTCATTGACAATGATTCCCTTCTCCAAATCAACAGATACTATATCGCCATCATCCGCTTCAATGTCTGCAACCACAACTGGAAGACCAATGTTGATTGCATTCCTATAGAAGATACGTGCAAATGATTTTGCAATAATCGCTTCAACTCCTGCTGCCTTGATAGCTACTGGAGCCTGTTCCCTTGAAGAACCGCAACCGAAGTTTTCACCAGCAAGTATCAAGTCACCTTGCTTTACATTTTTGGTGAAATCCGCTCTTTCTCCTTCAAGAACATGTTCTGCTAAATCCTTTGGATTGAATGTTCTTAAATATCTTCCAGGAATGATGACATCAGTGTCAATGTTATCTCCAAAATTCCAAACCTTTCCTTTAATTTCAGCCATAGTATTCACTACATATATAAAATTTTAATAAAATTCAAAAAAGTAATTTAAATAATTTATAAAAAATTAATAAAAATAGTTATACATATAACTATTTTTCAATTACATAACCGTGGTTTTGTGCTTTGGTTACCCTTACACGGTTTTCCCCAACTATCTCTTCTGCCGCTTTGACAATATCCTTATTGTTTTCATCAAAGACAGTGTATAAGGTAGGGCCGAAAGAACTGATACCTGTACCATAAGCCCCTGCAGCATCCATCGCTTCCATAGCAGGTAAGTAATGTGGGTCTAAACTGTGTTCAAGCTTATTGAAACCAACTTTTTGAAGTTCCTTGATTGACCATCCAAAGTTAACAATATCCTTCTCAACTAATGCAGGAAGCAAGTTCATTAAAATTAAATGGGAAACCTGTTCCACTTCAGTTTTTGGAAGAGGGCAGTATGTTTGGAAAACATTGACTTCAGCTTGATCATGCATGGTTTCCTCCACTTCAGGCATTGCGAGCAAGATGTTCCATTCTTCAGGGAACTCATATCTTGCAATCAATGTAGCAGGTTTTGCTTTGGATGCAGAAGATGGCAAGAATCCAGGCTTCTCTTCTAAGCTGTGACCTCCATCAACAATAAATCCACCTAAATCATGTGCAAAAGTACCAATACCAGAGGTTCCTCCTCTACCAACCATAGTACTTAATTCTCTGCTTGAAAATTTAAGTCCTGCAGTTTCAGTCATCAAGTGAGCGGTACAAACTGCAATTTGAGTACCAGAACCTAATCCGGAGTGTGGACGGTAAGCTTCTAAAACTTTAAAATGGAATCCAGATTCAATATCACAAAGCTTTGCAATTTTTTCTGCAGCAGCTGGAATCTTTTCCATACATTCCTCTCTGGAATCTTCTCTAATATCATCAGCAAATTCTAAAGTATATCCTTTTTCATTGGTTTCTTCACTTTGTAAAACAAATTGTGGATCGCTAAGTGCAAGACCTATACCACCATCAATTCTCTTATAAGACCCATTCATGTCAATAAGAGACATGTGTAATCTTGAAGGTGCTCTAATAATCATAATTTCACGACCATTTTATAATAATTTAATAAATGGAAAAGATAAAAAATTTCAATTTATCCAATTTAATCCATTTTCAAATCTTATAATTTTAATTAAATTACAATATTTAACAAACTTAAATATTTCAATACTAATATATTAATTTTATTATATAAACTTATTGAAAAATTTTTATAAAAATTAGATAAATTTAGAAAAGAATACAAGAAAAAAATAGAAAAAAGACTAAAAATTAAAAATTAAAAACAATAGAAAGAAAATAAAAAAATAGAAAAAAGTTGAAAAATAATGAAGATTATCTAATCTTCATCTTCCTCTTCTTTTCCAGTTTTATCATTGAATTCAGTCATTTTCTGATTTAATGGAACTGAGAATTCATCTTCAATGCCTTGTCTGTAAATGGAGTTCATGGTACAGAATGGAATGACTCTTCCATCAGGCACTGCATAGTGAATAACACAGTCTTTTACCCTATCAGTGTCGAAGTTGAATGGGTCCATGAAATGCATACATGAAATGAGCAATGAATTTACGTGGAATTCACCTAAAGCATCATAAGATTGATCTTTAAAGATATCAAAAATGATTTTTTTCATATCCAATCCAGCTGGTGCTTCTTCTTCCTTGAAGATTTTATTGAAGTTTTTAGCAGCACTTGCGAAAATTCTGGACTTAATCGCAAATGAACCAGTTTCTAATTTTTCAGTATATTTGTTAAGGAATGCTAAGAACTTATCAATATCAATGAATCTTGTGATAGGAATGATCTTACCATCTTCAATAAATATGTAAGTAGCTGAACCACAGTGCTGGTGACAGTTTAAGGTTACTGGAGGTTCTTCATTTCTTAAAGCTCCGATAAATTCAGATACTGGTTGAACAGAGGTAGCTGAATAGAAATCATCTTTGGAGATTTGACCTTCAGTTTGTTCATCAACCAATTTCAAGAAGTCAGGAATAGTGATTCTTTGCTCTTCAACTTGGTCAGATGGAGTTCTTCCAGAGAAGGATACAGGTTGGAAATTGACACCATGAACGATATCAATGTTTTCAATAGCAAATCTGATAATGTCTCCGACTTGCTGGTCATTAACACCTTTTACAACGGTAGGTACAATTACAACACCTAAACCAGCTTCCCTACATTTTTCAATAGCTTCCAATTTAACATCCAATAGGTTTTTGCTTCTTGCTATTAAATAAGGCTCTTCAGTTACACCATCAAATTGCAAGTAAACAGTGTTTAATCCCGCATCTTTTAATTCTTGAGCATAACCTTCTTTTTTAGCTATTCTTATACCATTGGTAGCTATTTGAGTATGATTAAATCCTTCTTCTCTAGCCATTCTAATTAAATCTGGCAAATCCTTTCTTACAGTAGGTTCACCACCAGCATATTGAATAGCTGGAGCAGGAACAGGCTTTTCATTTCTTAAATTCTTGAGCATTTGACGGATTTCATCTTGAGTAGGCTCGAATAATTTTTTGGAAGTTGCTGCATTTGCAAAACAGATAGGACATTTTAAATTGCATCTGTTTGTTACATCGATTAATCCTAAAACTGTGTAAGATTCATGTTCTGAACAGATACCACAATTTGAAGGACATTTTGCAACTTTTTCCACCATAGGATTCTCTAAGTCTTGAGTGATTGAGTCAACTTGATCTATTCTGTTATATAACTCTGCATCACTCCAATAAGTATTATTAAATTCCCCATGTTCTGGACATTCTTTTTTAATCCAGACTCTTCCATCCTCTTCATAAACCTCAGCTTCTAAAGGCTTAAGGCATTTAGGACATAAACTAGTTGTATTTTTAATATGCATATTTTCACCACAATTGATTTTTAAATCTGTATAATCAAAGTAATATAATCATTAATTGATAGTTCATTAAAAAAGAAATTTGATAAGTTAATTTGATAAAGTAAACTAAATAAAGCTTTTAAGAACTAACATCACATAATATATTTAATTTATTCCTTTTAATATTTAAACTTAATATATAAAATACAAAAAGAAATGATAAAATAATAAAATGATGGGATAAATAGGAAATGCATATAATAGTTTTATAAATTAGTTTCAATAAAATATTATTAAGAAACAATTTTCAATAAGAATTAAGGTGCATTGCATGAAATTAAGTGAATGGATTAAAGCAAATAATATACCTAACAACAGAATTTTAAAAGTCCTTGAATATTATGAAAGCATAGACCCAATATCATTCAATGATCCAGAAGATGTCAAAGCGGAAGTTGAAGAGCATGGTTTAAGATGGGTAGCGAACAAATATGGGGTTCGTGAAAAAGAGCTTAAGGAATATGGTTGGAGATTTAAAAAACGAGACGATAAAGGTAAAAAAAGAGAGGAAACTCCAATCATTAAAACAAATGAGCAAAAGCCATTAGTTGACATTTTTGATGATGAATAAATTAAAAATAAAATAAATCATTAAAAAAAGACTAAGAAAAAATAGAATAAATAAAAAAAAGACTAAGAAAAAATAGAATAACTAAAAAAAGACTAAGAAAAAATAGAATAAATAAAAAAAATAAAAAAAAGAAAAAAGGACCAATGCAGAACTAATACCAAACATCCTTAATTCCAAGCAAATAAGCAATCATATTAGAGCCTAAATGCAAAATAAGAGTTAAAACAGCAACGATGATGAAAAATTCCCAGCTGATCTTAACGACTAATAAACTTAATACCAATGCACCTACTACGAAATCCAATTGGTCCATTATAGGAGCTGGCTCACCGCTTTGAAGGCCTATTCTTCTTTTTATGAAACTTCCAACTGCATCACCTAACAATGCACCAAAAGCCATCAAGAATCCTAAAATCAAACCGCCAGTTATGCTGCCATATACAGGGAGATCTATTACTCCGCCAGTTAAGACACTTAAATCTCCATAAAAGGTACCTATAATTCCTAAGACTACACCAACAAGGGTTCCAATAATGGTACCGTTTAGACAGCCTTTCCAAGTTACACCATTACCAATAAGCCTACGCCCATCCTTGCATTCCTTTCCGCCATCAACTGGTGTTCCTCCACCAAATGCAAGACCGCTAAGGTTAGCAACATAAGCAGGGAGCATAAAATAAATTGCACCTGCAATAGCTATCAGTAATTTAAAAATTTCAATTTCCATCATTTGCCTCAAAATAAATTCAATTCATTGCTTTAATGTAAATAATCATAATTTGAATTAATTATCTTCATTTAAAACTATATTTTTAATTATTAATAAATTTAAGTATATAAACTTATGGGTAAGTTTTTAAAGAGAGATAAAAATCATTCCACTCATTGATTAAGCAGACGATTATAAGAAGCATCCAACAACCTATAGGATTCAATGAATGCAATGGTTTTTGAATCTGTTTCTGGGATTTCATAAACAAATACAAGGGTTCCAGTATTGACTAAAGGAGTATCTACCCTTTTGATTGAAGTGCTTTTTGAAGGTCTTGTCTTATTTCTCTTATAATAATTAAATCCAATATCACCAGTGACCTCTTCAGCCAAATCTACAGATGCGTTATCCATTGTAGGGGTTGCTATATAATATCCTTCACCATAGCCAGGCTCATGGTCATGACCTATAATGACCAAATCAGGATCCAACTTAGCTACATCGCTGACAACATAATCATGAACAAGAGACTCTCCATTGGCTCTACCTTTATTGAAGTCTTCTGGAGAATCTGTCACCTTAACATGATAGTTTATGACTTCCACATCGCTATGAGAAAATGCAAAGGCTCTGCAAACTAGAGGAAGAATGAGCTTATGCAGTTTTTCTCTGGAATGCATACCTGAAATAACTGCAATTTTCACAGAGGTATCCTCTGAATGAGTATAGTTAACCTTGCTTACACTCCCTAAATTATCCTCGCCTATAATTTCATTGCTGCCTTCAGTTAAAATGAAAAATCCTAAAATAGCTGCAATGATAATTATCAAGCTAATTATGATAATCTTAATCTTTTTACCCATAATATCCCAAATGAAAGTTACAATAAATAGACATCTAAAGAATTTAATCTAAAAAAATAATCTAAATATGTTAATTCAAATAGTTTTTCATCATGATTGCAGTACCAATAGCTGGAGCGACGGTACATTCATCATCACTGTAAAAGTCACCCATAGACTTAACATCAAGACCTAAGAGTTTAGCTGCTTCTGCACATAAGATGTCCTTTCCAAGACCTGTTACAATAACCTTATCCAATCCTTCTCTTTCTGAGACTTCCTTAAGACCTGCAGCTATTTGCTTGACTTGTTCCTTGTGAATGTAATCAGCCATTTCCTTAATGTCATCCATTGACAATATATCTAAATCTGCACAAACAACTCTTGAAATTCTTCTTGCAGATTCCTCCTTTGATTTTCCTGCACCATCACAGGTGGCACATACATAATCCTCATCTTTTATTAAATCAAGGACATTGTAGACATCTGCAGTGATTGCAAAGAGTTCAGAAGCAACCCTATAGTTTTCTCCATTGAATGGGATTGAGTCAACAAAGCTTGTCAAATTGGTTCTTAATGTTCCTGTGTAGACAAGCTCACCAGTGGCAGACCTTTCAAAATCGGTTCTGCCCTTTGCACATTCCTTTCCATCCTTGATTGGAATGATATCTGTTGTTGTGCTTCCAGTGTCTACAAAAATGCAATCCTTTTCAATTTCAGCAACAATATGTGAAGTGGCAATCCAGTTTGCAGCTGCAACCTCAATAGGGTTTGCAATAAGCTCAGCAAGTGACAATACCTTATCTGTACCAATGTATGCAACCGGACAGTCAAAGAGCTTTTCACAGGTGGTTGCAATATCCAAGACCCCTTGTGCCTTTGTTTCAAATGCATCCACTAATTCTGCAGTCATTGAAATTCCTACAGCATCGATCTCATCAACTGGACAGATCTTTTCTATCAAATCGTATAAGACATTTCCCAATCTTTCATTTTGAGACCACATAGGCAAGTATTCAAATACAGTTTGAATATCCTTTATTTCACCATTTTCATATTCCACAATTGCCAAATCAGTGTTTGCACCACCGATATCAAAACCTGCTACTTTCACATTATCACCAAAAAAGTATAATTATTCCCCTAATTTAATTTCTAAGATTCCCTCATCATTCTTATAAAAACTTGCTTTTGAACTGTAATTAATTTCACCAATATCATCAACACTTATTTTCTTATCAATCAAATCAATGATTGTTTTAGCTATATTGATATTTATGATTTTTTGAAGCCCCACATAGGAAGTGGTGAATCTGGAGTTAATCTCCAAAAGATAAATGTATTCATCTTCAATTATGAAATCAATACCTATAAAACCTTTGAGCCCAGGAACATATTCGCAAGCCAATTTTGCATACTTAAAGACTTTTTCCTTCAAAGGATGCTCATAAGGAACATATCCTCCAAGATATTCCCCTCCATTCTCATCAATTTTAACTATTTGCTTATTTAAGCTTATAGGAAGGGCTTCCTTACCGTCACTGATTAGGCAAACACTGCAAACATCACCTTCAATGAATGGCTGAACAATGAATCTTGAACCATCACCATAGATTTCCTCCAAATCATCAATATCCCTTTTAGAGGCAATTATCTTAATGTCATCACAATCCACTCCAAAACGTGGCTTTGCAATGAGTTTGTTCTCTTTAACCACATCCCTATCTGAATTGTCCAAAACTGGAATGTCTTTAGGTTTTTGCATTATAGGCACTGCATTATCATTGCTTCCATCCCCATAATCCCCATTGATTGTGTCGAAGAAGATTTGGATAGCCCTTTTCCAATAAGTCTTTTTATTCAAGAGAATGTTGTATGTCATTGGTTGAGGTATCCTATTTGACAGATAATCAAAGGTTTCATACTTGTCAGATGCAAGCTTCACTGCAAAATGGTCACTGCCGTAAACCTTTATTCGCTTAGATTCAAGCAATTTGGTTAAATTGTATAGGTTATTGTCATTTTCAGCTGCAATGAACATGGCCCTATCAAACACATAAGCTTCCCTTTCAAGCCAATCTTCAAGAGACTCTTCAATGACCACAGTTTTTACATCAAAGTCAAAGTCATCAAAAATGTTTTCAAACTGTTTTGCAAGCAAAACATAAATGTCTTCATCCTTTAAATCACTTACAAGAGACCTTATAAGTTCTACAGCTTCAGAGACAATTGATAAATCTTCCACTCCTGAAGCTGTAAAGTATTCAAATACTAAAATTGAATCATCATTAACATCCTTTAAATCGAGCATATTGCCACCTTAATTAGCATAATCTTCATAGATAATTGTTAAACCATTCAAATTCAAATCATCGTATGGGAATTTGATTTCCTCTCCATCAAAAACAATCTTAATCAATGAACTGTTCTTGTCCTCAAATTCAGCTACACACATATCTTCCTCAATGAATTTCATCTTTCTTGTAAAGCTTGACATCACTTCATCAGGAGCTTCCATTTTCAAATTATCATTTTTATTTGCATCTTCAATTATTTTAATCATTAGCTCGGCTGCATTTCCCATCCCATATGGGTTTTTAGCGGATTTCATCTTATTTGCAAACTCATCATCATCCAATATCCTTCTTGCATTCTCAAGTATGACTTCCTTATCAGAACCTACAAGAATGTTTCCTCCAGCAGTTACGGTTTCAGGCCTTTCAGTATTATATCTTAGGGTAAGTGCAGGCACATCAAGAGTGATCGCTTCCTCTTGAAGTCCTCCAGAATCTGTTAGGATAATTGTGGATTTTGAAATTAGAAGGAGGAAATCAAGATAGCCCACTGGCTTAATGATATGAACATGAGAAAGGTCGTTTAACCTGTCAAAGAGACCGAAGTTCTCCATTGTCTTCTTGGTTCTTGGATGAATTGGAAAGATGATGTTCATGTCATCAAGTTCCTCTAAAGCTTCTATGATATTAGTTAATCTTTCCTTATCATCAACTGTTTCTGCCCTATGCATTGTTAGGGTAAGGATGTTTTCCATATTGTCAATATCAAGCTCTGCAAGACCTTCATCGTATTCATCTTTTTCTCTGTTTTTGGATATTTCAAGGTTTCTAAAGCATGCATCCACAACAGTGTTACCAGTTATGAAGATTCTTTTTCTTGAGATTCCTTCCATGGCAAGGTTAATAGCTGATTCTTCAGTTGGAACAAAGTATAATTTGGAACAGATGTCTGCTGCAAGCCTGTTGATTTCTTCAGGCATTGTCTCATCAAAAGAACGAAGGCCAGCTTCAACATGACCTACTGGAATATGCAATTTGCTTGCAACAAGCGCACCAGCAAGAACTGCATTTGTATCTCCCTGCACAAGCAAGATGTCCGGTTTTTCATCTAAGAGAACCTCTTCAATCCCTTCCATCATTTTACCTGTCTGCTTTCCATGTGAACCTGATCCAACATGGATATTATAGTCAGGGGTAGGCAATTTCAAGTCAATGAAGAAATTTTCAGACATTTCCTTATCATAATGCTGACCAGTATGAATCAATAATAGTTCATGGCCTCTCTTTTCAATCTCATCCATAACAGAAGCCATTTTGATTATTTCGGGTCTTGTTCCAAGTACAATAGCTATTTTCATTTTTAAACATCCTTAGTTAGTTGATAATTTCAGTTTATGATTTGATAAATTTTATAATAATTTACATTATATAAACTTATGTTCTTCAAATAATATATAGTTTAATTAATCTTTAAAAATTAAAAAATGAAAAATGAAAATGAAAATGAAAAAATAAAAAATATATAATTAAAACATTTAAATAATTATTGAGGACAAATATGAACCCGGAACTAATCATAAACAATAAACACTATAAAAAGGCAGATAACTTAGAATCATTAAACATGTTTAAGGGACAGCTCTATGAAACTATTGTAACCACACAAAGCAATGAACATGTCAAAAATGCAGCTCCAATTGGAGTCATCTGCAAGGATTCAAATCATGTTGTCATTCATTTGGATAATTGCGTTCATACCCACTTGAACATCATGGAAAATGGAGAACTGATTGTAAACATCATAAAAGATCCGCTTATTTTCACATATTCAACTCTTGGAGAACTTGATAAAGAGTATTTTAGAGAGTTCAATGGTTTTCCAATGATAAAAGACTCTTTAGGATTCTTTAAGGCACATGTCATTAAGACAATAGATAAGAAAAGGGAAAACGATTATAACGATGGAAAAGGAAATGTAGTCACCTGTGAAGTTGAAGACATTTACATTAGCGAAAATAATGAGATTGTTCCTCTTAATAGAGCCATGAATGCAGTTATAGAAAGCCTTGTCTATTACTGCAGATTCGACCACAAATACAAAGACATTCAAAAGGAAATCTGGACCCATATGAAAGAGCTGAATAGGGTTTGCCAAAAGGTGGGGAATGAATCTGAGAAGAAGTCAATGAAGCTTATTTTAGATAAAATGAAAGAAAATCATGATAATTTGGAATAATAAAAAGGGTTAAAAAAAGTAAGTGAAAAATAAAAATAATAAAAAAAATAATAAAAATAGATTAAATTAATCTTTTCTAAGATAATCGGCTTATTCGATTGCTTGAGCTTCTTTATAGGTTAAGTATAATGCTGCAATCCATACGATAAGTGCAATGTAATTAAATATTCTCCATACATACATACCTAAAAGATTACAAATAACACCAATTACAAATAATCCTACACCTTTCTTAATATCGCCTAAGTATGCAATACCTAATCCGGTGAAAATAAATGAAATTACTAATGCAATGATTGTTTTTGTTTCCATATTTTTTCCTCCATAATTAATGAAGAATAGAAATTCTTCAAATTTAGTTTATTTAAACTAATATAAATAGATTTTTGAAAAAAAGAGTAAAAATTGATAAAATTATAGAAAAAAAGAGTAAAAAAAGAATAAAAAAATTATTTAAAATAATTTATTTATTCACTTGCCATAACATAAGCATCATATGCTGCATAAATTGAGATAAGTAAGTTAATAATACCTACAAGCCATTCTTTAAATACAATTGCAGCTAAGAAACCCATTATTAATGCAAGTACGAATAATATAATACCTTTCTTTAAATCTCCAGCAATAACTTGACCTAAACCTGGGATGATGAAAGATAAAATAGCACAAATAATAGCTTTAATCATATTGTTAACCTCCATAATTATTAAGAATTCAATAATTCTTTAAAAATAGTTTATTTAAACTAACATATAAATTTATATATATATATTTCACTTATTTTAAATCATCCAAACAGTTTAACATGGATTCTGTAACGGAATAAGTCTTTTGCAAATCAAAGAGATTATCTACCAGATATCTTCTGAATCTCTCGCATGCATAGTCATCATATCTGAATCTGATTCCATCATATTCAATATCCATTAAAATTAGATTTTCCGGCTCTACAACCTTAATGTATGCCCTTGGCTCATCTTTTTTTGGATCAAGCAATCTTCTTACATCATCAAGAGTCATTTTTCCATAATTGACATCAAGGAAAACTCTCATCATCTTACGAACCATATTCCATAAGAAGCTTTCACCGTAAATGTCTACAAAAATTGGACTGTAAGTCTTGTTCAAATGAGCGAAATTATTGTTCTTATTCTTGCCATCCTCATCTATTGTTGGTCTGGATATTCTGATATCCTCAATTGTTCTTTCAGTTGTTTTCTGCTTTCTTTTTGTAAAATTAGTGAAGTTATGAGTTCCCATAAAGACCTCTGCAGTCTGCCTTAAAAGATCAATATCCAAATCCTCCTCAAAGAGGATGTAACGATACCATCTCATTTGAGCATATCTTGGCTTGAATCCGAATCTAACCGGTGCCCAAGCGATTATCTGAATGTCATCAGGCAAGCTATTGTTTATCTGATTGACACGAACTTCCTTCTCGCTTTGGAAACTTATTACATTTCCAAGACTGTGAACTCCTGCATCTGTTCTTCCAGCTATCCTGAACCTTGAAGCCTTCAAATCATCAATGTATCCTAATTTTCTAAGATGATAAATCAATTCCTCTTCAACGGTTCTTACATCAGGCTGTCTTTGAAATCCATGAAAGTGAGTTCCAATGTAAGCAATCTTTAAGGCAGTTCGTTTCATAACAATCACAAAAAATAATAATTTGATTAAATTGATTAATTTGATAATCATTTTATTCCTAAATAATTTGTACTATTAATTTTTTTATTAAAAATATAAATATTTAGCTATTTGTTAAAAAAAATCGAGACTCAATAATTAAAAATATAAACTAAAATAACATATTATAAAATATGAAAACACAACACGATACAAAGGAATCCATAAGCCTTTATGATAATTATAAAATTAATCTTAAACCTAAAGATACTGATAAAAAGTTTTATTTCATATTCAGTAACAGAGAACTTCTATTGATTGATAATCAGCTTCCATTACTAAAAGACTTGAAAGAGCTTGACATCAATGAAGAAGACGTTGAAAACTGCATTTACTTTGGAGAATTTTACCTTAAGGACGCTTATGCAGTTGAACTGTCTGAAGACTTTGACATTGATGGATTCAAGGAAGAGAATGAAGAGATCAATTTGAAATTCATCAATCTTTACGAAGTCTTTGACATTAACGAAGAGACATATTACCTTGGCGGAAGGGCAATTCAAATAATAGATTGGGAAAACAACCACCAATACTGTGGAAGATGTGGAGCAAAAACAGTCACTTCTGATGTGGAGATGGCTAAAGTTTGTCCTGAATGTGGATTTACATCATTTACAAGGATATGCCCTGCAATAATTACCACAATCATCAAGGAAGATGAGGAAGATCTTGATGAAAATGGGAAACCAACCAAAAAGATTTTAATGGCAAGGCACTCATACCATGAATATCCAAGATACGCATTGATTGCAGGATTCTTGGAAGCTGGAGAAAGTGTAGAGGAAGCAGTTAAAAGAGAGGTTATGGAAGAAGTTGGAATTGAAGTTGAAGATGTCCAATACTTCGGAAGCCAATCCTGGCCATTTCCAAACTCATTGATGATTGGTTGCATCTGCAAGTACAAGTCTGGTGAAATCAAGGTGGATGAAAATGAAATCACCAAAGCTAAATGGTTTAAAAAAGAGGAAATAGAGCAACCGCCTTCAAATATTTCCATATTTTCCAGATTACTTAAGAATTTCAAGGAAAATTACTGAAGAACCATT
>NZ_JAFRJO010000033.1 GCF_017432245.1 Methanobrevibacter sp. | reverse complement strand
TGGTGAATGAAAGTTTTTATGCTAATATAGAAATATGGATAAAGGGTCAGGCACTAAAAAGAAAATTTTGACGATTGTTTTAAGTTTTCTCATTTTATTAATCATAGGATTAGCTGTAGGTATTGTAGTCATTAAGCTAAACAGCGGTCCGGCAAAAATCGATGATTTGCCAATAGATCAACTCGTCAGCAAAATGTTAAGCGATATTAGAAGGTTAGACGTTGACGAATCGATGGATTACATCAACTATAGATTGACACAATATCAAGATGAAGAAATACAATTTGAACTCAAAATGATGAAGGTTAATGTCTATCTAAACTATGATATGCCAGCAGAAGCTATTACTGCAGCAGGGGATATTACCGAAGACGCTCTCACACCGCAATAAAAAATAAAAAAATAGTTATAATAAACTGTCAAAGTTCTCTTGAGCATTCTTATAGAACTTAGCCAGTTCCAACCCATTTACAAAGATATGGCTAACTGTTATGGATACAGTCATCTCATAATTCTCATTGACCTTTCCCCAAGTGATTAAAGGTTGGATTGCATTTCCCGCAGCAGTTGCATTGGTGATTGAATCGAAATCAACCCAAGGGATGCATGAAAAATTAGCAATGTTTATCTTATCCCTTTCCATTGTATCCACATCAAATGCCTTATCAACTCCTTCCAAAACATTAAGCTGATAATCCACAACATAATCATGCCATTTTAGAATGTTATAGAATCTTTGAGGGCCTTCTATCCTTATTTCCTTAAAGACTGTCTCCTCCTTATCCATTATTGGGCAAACTGCATCCAATGACTCGAATTCAATGACCTTGCCGTCAATGATCCTTCTTCTCATTTGAGGAATATCATTCAATGCATTCATCAATGCTCCAAGTGACATGACAAAAAAGGACAAGTCCTGCTCCTTTGATTTAATCCACAAGTTTTCAACATTGACCCTTGCAGACATTGTGTATCTTGAGGACAAGAAGTTTATGAATGGGTTGTTTTCCAAGTCAAAATCTATTTCCTTCATTTGAAACTCCTATTGAATGCAATCAATGAACTATCAAAACAGAGCATTTAGCTGACTTGACGACCTTTTCCGCTACACTGCCCATCAAGAACTTATCAATTCCGCTCTTTCCTGAACTTCCCATAACAACAAGGTCAATGTCTTCCTCATCAATGGTTTCAAGAATTACCCTTGCAGGAGAACCTTCCTTAACCATTGTAGTGATCTTCACATCCACACCACATTCATCTCGAAGCCTTTCCACCTTCTTAAGGTTCTTTTCATTCTCATCCTTAAGCAATCGGTTAACTTCAGAGATGGTTTCAGTATCTGGAAGACCTATTGAAAAAGAGTTTTCAATTACGCTTAAAGCGATTATTTCAGCATTGTTTGTAGCTGCAATTGACAATGCATGCTTTTCAGATATGTCTGAGTATTTTGAGCCATCTGTTGGCAATAGGATCTTTTTATATAACTGTTCACTCATTTTACTCACTTTAGATAAATAATTAGGATAAATATTAGATTATTTGTATGATATCATCAATTTCAGTTCTGTTTATCAAACTTAGATATGGATTATTTGACTTTTGATTTATAATCATGAATTGTCCTTTTTGACCTTCTTCAATGTATGGTTTTTTGATTTTTTCACTTAATGAATCTGCTACACATACCGTTGTTGTTGCCATTTTCAATACTTCAACAGGCGCTATGTAATTCTTAGAGAAACCTTTCATTATCTTTAATGTAAACTCCATTTCTCTAAATAGATTAGGCCTATTTATCATTATATTGTCACTTCCAATCAAGGGCTTAACTCCTGTTTTCAAGACTTCAAAAAGTGGAATGATTCCAACACTCAATGCACCATTTGATCTTGGACATATTGTGAGAGAACTGTTTGATTTTGATAGAAGTCCAATATCATCATTCTTTGGATTGGTCATATGGACAACTTGATTGAATCCTGCTTCAAATGCTCTTTGAGGTTCTGTTTTACCAGTTTTTTCAAGAGATGTGAATTGATTGTCTTCACTTTCAGCCACATGAATTGAAGATATCTTTCCTGCTGCTTCACATTTCTCACAGATGATTTCAGCAACAGTTGTATCGATTTCACCAAAACCGCTTAAACCGATTCCATCAGCATGCTTTAGAAGCTTTCTGATAGCAACCTTGACCTGATGATAATTAAGGTCTTCTCCATAGAATGAGCTGTCTCTTCCAAGAATGATTGGGGTTATTGGAATGTCCTTTGATGCCTCCTTGATAAGCTTGACACCTTCAAGGCCACCTTCACGATAATCGATGAAATGACTGATTCCAAGATTGTGCATGTCCCACATTGACTCCCTCATTGCTTCAATGAGCTCATCATCACTTGCAGACTCCAATGCAAGATGCTTAATCCCATGAGGCGGCTTTACAACTTCATCAAGACTTAAGCCATCTCCCTCATCCTTTATTATGGAATCTCCTATATGAGTATGTGAATTAATGAATCTTGGGCATACAATCTTATCAGATGCATCTATGATTTCCCCTTCCTTTGCATCCTTGGAGATTTCTATGATATTGCCATCATCATCAATGACCATGTTTTCCTTAACAGGAATTAAATCAATGCCTTTTAGGATTAATCCATTTGCTATAGTTTTCATTATTAATAATTATAAAATAAGTTTTATATATTTTTATTTAAAAATGATTAATTAAGAATACTTAATTTTTTTAAGGGATGTGAAAAAATGGAAACAATCAGTGAATTTAAAGGATTAAACGGAAATATTGTAGCATTTAAAGAGGCAGTTGGAGATGTTGAAAAAGTCACATTTTTAGGAACTCCAGGTGTCTGCACTCCTTTTGCAGCATTATTCTCATATGCAATAAGAAATAAGGAATCCCATTTCATTAGTGGAACTAATATTGAAACATGCCACCAATTTGAATTCAAGCCATATGGAATGCAGCTTAATGAAGAAATATCTGACCCTCATGGTTCTGATGCAGTAGTACTCTTAGGTGGGCTTACCATGCCTAAAGCCAATACTGATGTTGATGAATTGAATGAAACCATTGCAGAAATCCTAAAGGATGATGGAAAAATCATTGGTGTTGGATACATGGACATGTTTACCAAAGCAGGTTGGCTAGATAAGGTTGACTTCGACTGCATTGTAGATGGAACATTGACTGGAGTAACCAAAAAATAAGAAAGAATTAAAATACGTTAAAAAAAAAAAAGTAAAAAAATAGTTAAAAAAATTTAATTTAAAATGATTTAACAGTTGAGAGCCATACACTCTCAACTATAAATAATATTTTGGTCAAGGTTTTTTAGTCGAAGACTAAAAAAGCTTGTTGGATAATTCCAATTTTTTATTTATATCCCTTGCTTGAAGAGAGTAATAGACAAAAAATCCTGCCCAGAATACTGCAGCGAAAATGCAAGCTATTACAATCCAAGTAATTATTGGACCAATTCCTAAGCTAATCGGCATCCATTGCAAGTAAACTGCCACAGCAAACAATACACCCATACCAATTACCATTTGGAATATGACTTGAAGTGGAAATGGAACTTCTTCCTTTTCATAAATGAGTCCACTTAAGCTAAATGCCCATCCAACAACAATGGATCCAAAGAAGGCATTTATTATTTCCAAACCAGTGAATGATACATTCTGAAGACCTGCAATATAAGACCCTAATACCATTACAAGCATTACAACAAAGCATCCTACAAATGCTCCCAATGCTAATCTTTCAATCAAATCAATTTTCATATAACCACCTTTACAAATAAGCACAATCAATAAATATCATAAAAATAAATTCATAAATCTAGAGCTTCCTTGAAATCGGATAAGTATTTTCTTGAAATATTATCTTTCAATCCGTTCTTAAGCTCAATAAACATCATTCCCCTTAAGGAAGGTGCCACTCTTTTTATCTTTCTCAAATTGACAATAGTTGTCTTTGAAACCCTTACGAAATTAGAGTCAAGATTCTCTTCAATCTGATAGAGAGGCTTTTTAACCAAATAATCCTTATCCTCTGTGTAGACCTTGTTCTGCTTATCCTCAACTCTAATCATGAAGATGTCTTCAAAGTCAAGAAGAACAATATCCTGTCCCTTTTTTACAGCCAATATTGAATTGTCACCGATTTCTTCTTCATATTCATCTTCATTTTCCAAAAGAACCATTGCCTTTTGAATATTGTCAGTCAATGCATCGGTATAGATTTCTGCATAAGGCTCCTCAAGGTCTTTTGAAACAAATAAATTCACTTTCATAAAATAACCAAACAATTTTTTCTAAATAATTATAATCAATTTAAAATATTGTTTTTCAATAAAATAAACATTTTTAAAATTATGCTTACTTTCTCATTTTTTCCATTTCCTTTTCAATCATTTGATCTCTGTATTTTTCATCAAATTTCTCAAAGAAAACGAATGTCTTAAGATAATGGGACACTAAACCGATTCCCCAGAAAAGGGTTACCCAATAAAACCACCATTCACCACGTGAAAACAAGACATTTATAATAATTAGAATAATGTTTACAGCAATGAAACTGTATAAATGACGATAAAAGCCCATTTTTTCATCTACTCTTCTTTCTGCTCTACTATATAATTCACTTTCAGACATAAAATCACACTTAGTTTTAATTTGTTATTTTTTAATTTTCTAAAATTATTAATGAAATTCCATTTGTTTTTAGATAATATTAGTTAGATTATTCCTATATAAATGAATACTTATCCAAATTAACAAGATGCAGAAATATTGTGCTGAAATGCAAAAATAGGATACTGAAAATATTTTAAAAAAAATATTTTAAAAAATTGATTAAAAAATTGATTTAAAAAATTTAATATATTATTAAAACATACTAATATTACTATAAAATTTAATTATTTTTTCTTATTTTTTTTAAAAATTTTATAACCAATAATTTTGGCAATTGCATCTAATCGACTTGAATGGAGGTGTTAGGATAGAAACAAATAATATAAGATATTTTTACAGAAATATTGTAAAGTCCGGTAAGAAATATCGTATCAAATATAATAATAAGGATTATGGCGAATTCAGTAAACTATCCGACGCTCTCTATGAAAGGGATTGCTTGTTTTACTGCAAGTTTGACTATGATCTTCTCGTGGAATGCGACTTGCCAAACAAGTATGAAAATATGGATCTTCCACCATTTCCAGAAAATCGTCCAAGGGGACGTATTGAAGGAAACCTGAAATTCAAAAAAGATTTGGAAGGGGAAATCGTATTCAACCATAAGGAACGTAAGTTCTGTGTAATAAGAGGGGAAGAAAATTACGGCCAATATGACAGTATGGTTGAAGCTTATTTTGTTAAAAAGACACTAATGGAACATGATTGGGATAGAGCTTGCCTAATCCAGAACAGGAAAATCAGAGAAGACATTTTCCTTAATCAGAAAGTCAAGTCAAGCAAGCCACAACTTCCTAAATACTGTCCTCAATGCGGTAATAGGGTTAAGGAAGAAGACAAGATATGTAAGATTTGTGGTATAAAACTTACAGGAAAATAAGAATTATTTATAAAATAATTTTAAAAAAAAGTTTAAAATAAAAAAAGAAATAGTTGGAAACTCCCAACTAGTAAAAAGATTTTGGTCAAGGTTTTATAGCTGAAGGCTATAAAAGCTTGTCTTTAATAGCATTATAACCGTTTTCAATAGCTTTTAAATTCATTTCATGGAATTTAGGAGCTAAATTGTTTTTCATTGCAGTTTCAACGGTTTCCTTTGAAAGTGGGAAATCATCATTTGCAACACATGCACCTAAAAGCACCATATTCAAGGATAAGATACTGCCTGCATCCTTAGCCAAACCATTTGCTTCTAACGGATAAACAGATTTGAAATTATCTTTTAAATTAGCTATTATATCATCAATTTCAGGATAGGTCTCTCCAGTTTGAGTCAATGTTGAAGGCACAATAGGGAATGTATTAAAGATTAAGGTTGTATCCTTGTTTGCCTTATTCAATCCTCTTAAGACTTCAATAGGTTCAAATGCAAGAATCAAGTCTGCCTTGGATTCCTCGACAATGGAGGATTTGAAGTTTCCTATCTTGAGTTCAGTTGACACAGATCCTCCCCTTTGGCTCATACCGTGAATCTCACTCATTACAACATCATAACCTTCAAGCATTGCAGCTTCACCGATGATTACAGATGTTTTGATAATTCCCTGACCACCTACACCGGAAATGTAAATACTGTAATTCTTATTATCATCGCTAGCCATCTTAATCACCTTTTTTTACTCCAATAGCTTTGTTCGGACAGACTTGTATACAAACGGTACATGATTTACATAATGCCTCATCAACAACTACCTTATCATTTAGATAAGAGATTGCAGGACATGCAAGAGTCTTTACACAAGTAAGGCATTTTACACAATTGTCCTTAATGACCATAGGTGCCTTTTTCTTTTGACCCTTGATTAATGTACATGGGTATCTTGCAATTACAACTGCAACGCCGCCGTATTCAAGTGCTTCCTTGTAAATGTCAACAGTCTTTTTGATGTTATGAGGGTTTACAATCTTCAAGAATTTCACTCCAATAGCTTCCACAATATCCTCGATGGAAACAGCTGGAGCCTCATCTCCCATTCCATCAACAGGAATCCCTGGGTTTGGCTGACCTCCAGTCATTGCAGTGATTCTATTATCTAAAATTGTAAGCACGAACTTATTCTTGTTGTGAACTGCATTTACAAGTGGAGATAAACCACTGTGGAAAAATGTTGAATCTCCAATGAAGCTCATTACATGCTGATTGGTTGCAATTGAGAATCCGCAACCGTCACCTACAGATGAACCCATTGCAAGAAGATAGTCTGCAGTTTCATAAGGAGGGGAAATTCCTAAGGTGTAACATCCAATGTCAGATGCAAATATCATATCTTCCTTAGCATATCCCATTTCCTGATAAGCCTTTACAGCAGCATAATAAGCGGATCTGTGGGAACATCCTGCACATAATGTTGGAGCTCTTGTTGGAATATTATCTATAAGTTCCTTCAATCCATCACTAAATTCCATCTTTTCAACGATTTCAATTAAATCTCCATCAAGGTCTTTGCCATTTTCTGATTTATACTCTTCCAAGAACTCTTTATCATCTACCAAATCAGAAACAACCTTATTGATGGATTCCTTTACAATGTCTGGATTGTATTCATGAACCATTGGGAAAGTTCCATCAAACTTACCATAGACAGGACAATCCAAATTGTTCTCACCTAAAACCGCAAGTACATCCCTTTCAAGTACAGGATCAACTTCCTCTACAATGAATACTCCTTCAAGGTTTTTACAGAAGTCATAAATCAAGTCCTTTGGGGTAGGGTAGGATAATGCAATCTTTAGGATATCCATACCTAAGTTTTCTTGAGATACAACATCATAAGCATAATTGAAGGCACCGCCAGAGGAAATGACACCGTATTTTCCTTGGAGTGTTCCATCTTCAAATGAATAAACCTCATTTACTGGACTTTCATTAGCTGCCTCTTCCAGCTTTTCCATTTTTTCCACTAATCTTGAATGCATAGAGAGTGCATTTGCAGGAACAGGAACAAATTCCCTTGGATTTTTAACGAAGTATCCTTTTAACCAATGCCCATCGGATTCTGATTGCCTGGTAGTTGATTTAGGTTTTTCTATTCCACCACATTCCACAATTCCTCTCATATGAGATACACGAGTACTTGTTCTAAGAATTACTGGAATTCCAAACTGTTCGGATAAGTCAAATCCGTAAACCATCATATCCTTTATCTCTTGAGGAGAGGATGGTTCTAAAATTGGGACAGAGGATAATCTTGAATAGTTTCTTGTATCCTGTTCATTCTGGGAAGAAAAAAGTGAAGGGTCATCTGCTACAAGAATAATCATTCCTCCCTTAACACCAGAATAAGCAGTAGTCATGAATGAATCGGCAGCTACATTCAAACCTACATGTTTCATGAAAGTGAATGACCTGAGGCCACTTGCAGCTGCAGTGGCTGCCACTTCCATAGCTACCTTTTCGTTTGCAGAAAATTCAAAGTACATCTCTACATTTTTAGCAACAACTGATAATATGTTACCTATTTCGGAAGAAGGAGTTCCAGGATAGGTTGCTGCTACAGATACGCCCGCTTCAATAGCTCCTCGAACAGCAGCTTCATTACCTAAAAGGAAAAGCTTGTCTCCTTTTTCACTAGTTACTAATTGATCATAAGCCATATAAATTCACCACACACGAGATCAATCGATTAATATCATAATCTAAAAAATCATCGATTAATCTCTAAACTTTTTATAATAATTGTAAGTATTAGATAATGATTAGAATTCTGAGATTTCATAAAATTATAAAATCTCATAAATTATCATAATAAATTATTAGTTTCTTTACATATTTAATACATGGCATTTTTAAGGAAATTTTAAAGTGATTGCTAAAATATTGAATGAAAGAATATGTTGTAATTAAAAAATACTAAACTTTATAATAAAGCAAATAAAAATATATAAAGTGATTTATTATTATATTATATAAAAAATATAAACAAGTGAAATTTTAGGAAAAATATTAAATTCAATGAAAAATCATATTATAAAAATTATTTGATAGTTTAAAAAGGGATTGCTATGATAACCGTTTATGTTAAAAGATTCAACAAGGAGACAGATGAGGAAGCTCATATTGAATCTTATGAAATTGAAGAATATCCTGGAATGAAAGTGCTTGATGCATTAGAGGCAATAAACAGAAAATATGATGCAGACGTGAGCTTTAGAAGCTCATGTTTAGCTGGTCAATGTGGTTCATGCGGTGTAAAGCTTAATGGAAATGGTGCACTTGCATGTAAGGCAGAAATCAAGGATAATGTATTGATTGAACCATTGGACTTCCCAGTGATTAAGGACTTGGTTGTAGATAGAAGTTCAGCTGATGAAAAGATAAAGCAATTGCAGTTAAGTTTGGATTGCGACAGCGAAACCTCTCATGAAAAGCTTAATCCAGAAGACATCAAGGACACCAAAAAGGTAAGAAGCTGCATTGAATGTTACACTTGCCTTTCCTCTTGTCCAGTGGTAAAACACTTCAAGGAAGACTTCCTCGGACCTTACTACTTAAGATACATCTCCAAGTTTGACTTTGATCCAAGAGATGAATATGACAGACTTATAGAGGCTCTCGACAGCGGAATGTATGCTTGTACAAGCTGCGGCAAATGCGGTTCAATATGTCCTAAAAACATCAACAGCTTTGGAGATGCGATTGAAAAGCTTAGGGCAATGGCTTATGCAAGAGACCTCGGACCACTTGATGCCCATAAGGTCTTTAAGGACAATGTAGTTGCAAGCGGACGTTCTGTAAGCAAACCTGAAGAGCCATTCATTGAAACCATTCACAAGAAATGGGATGAGGAAGGCAAATACTACATCGATGAAGATGAAAACAAGGAAAAGGTTGCATTATTCACTGGTTGTATGGTGGATTACAGAGCTCAAGATGTTGGATATGCGCTACTTGATGTATTGAAAGCAAACAATATTGAAATAGACATTCCTGAAGGCCAAGTATGTTGCGGTTCACCTCTTTTAAGAACAGGCCAAGTTGATGTTGTTCAGGAACTTGTAGACAAGAACAAAGAGATTTTCAAGGATTATGATAAGGTAATCACCATCTGTGCAGGTTGCGGAGCAACCTTAAAGAATGACCATCCGAAATACGGATCCAACCTTAACGTGCAGGATATCAGCGAATTCCTAGTGGATAAGTTAGATCCGAGCAAAATGAAGGAAGTCAATACCAAGGTAACCTGGCATGACCCTTGCCACTTGTCAAGAGGACAAGGAATCAAGGACCAACCAAGGGAAATCATTGAAATGATTCCTGGAGTGGAATTTGAAGAACTCGAGTTCCCTTGCCAATGCTGTGGTGCAGGTGGAGGAATAAAATCTGGTAAGCCTGAAATTGCATTAGAGCTTGCAAAGGACAAGGCAGAAATGGTAAGAGAAACCGGTGCAGATTATGTGACTACAATCTGTCCATTCTGTCAAATCAACATACAAGACGGTTTGAATGAAATTGGTCTTGAAAATGTAAAAATATTAAATCTTATTCAATTACTTAAAATGGCCTATGATGAATAGGCAATAAAATCAACAGAAGATTAGCATGAAAAACAAAAACAAGACAAGCGATAGAGGTAAAGTTAAGGAGATAGTTGAGGATGAAGAGACTATCAGACTTAAGGAAAACATCTATGTTGTTTTTGTAGAATGTGAATCTCCTGGAAATGTTGGCTTTTTAGCAAGAACAATGGGTAACTTTGGACTTCATAAACTGGTTCTAATCAACCCATGCACACTTAAGGATGAAGCATATTATCAAGCTATGCATGCAAGGGAAACCGTTGAAAATGCATTGATTTATGACACAGTTGAAGACTTTGTAAAGGACAAAGAAATTGACTTCATAGTCGGTTCAACTGGAGCTCCTGGAGGAAGCTATAACCTTTCAAGGATTCCAATAAAGCCTGAAGAGCTTGGAAAGTCAATGAACTACAACGATAAGATAGCCATTCTCTTTGGAAGGGAAGGAAACGGATTAACCAATGCAGAAATCGAAATGTGCGATATCACTGTAAGCATTCCAACTGACCCAAGCTATCCCATCATGAACATTTCACATGCAGCTGCAGTTATCCTTTATGAAGTATTCAAAAACAGGAACAATTATCCTGTAGAAGGGCTTGAGGAAAGCACTGCACTTGAAAAGGAATACCTTATAAGCGATATGGAAAAGCTAATCAACACATTATCAATTCCAGATCATAAGAAGAAAAATGGATTGAAAGTATTCAAGAACATTATCAACAGAGCATTCATTACTGGAAGGGAAGCACATACATTCAAGGGCATTTTAAGACGTTTGAATAATAAGATAGAAGAAAATGATAAAGAATAATTAAAAAAAAGCTTTATACTTAAAAAACTTAACAAAAAATATTTAAATATAAATAAGATTATAATATATTAAACTTATAGAAATAAAAATAAAGGGACTAAACTATGGACGATAAAGATAGACGAAAAGGATATTATGAAGATGTGACCACAACATTCGTTAAACACGCTTTTCACACACGATTTTTCCTTTCCAGATTAACCAAAAAATCAAGAATCGCTAAAAAAATCATCGATAAGATTCTATTCGAAGATGATGAGGTTTATGTCCTTCCAAATAAGAAAGCAGTCAACAAGACCATCACTGCAAACATTGAAATCAATCAAAGCTTTGAGAAATCCGAGTCAGAATTTGTGCCAAGCCAAATCATCAAAGAAGTGATAAAAGAGGCAGAAGACATTGTAATCATGCACAAATGTCTCTGCAGATCTTCTGCAAATTGTGAGGATTATCCACAAGATTTCGGTTGTATATTCATTGGTCCCGCAACACGTAAAATAGCTTCAAAATACGGCAGAACTGCAACAGTTGAAGAAGCTTTGGCACATGTTGATGAGGCAGATGAATTAGGATTAAGCCATGTTATCGGTAGAAACAAAATCGATAGCGTTTGGATGAATGTAAGGCCAAAGGAAAAACTCCTGACAATCTGCCATTGCTGTCCTTGCTGTTGCCTATGGAAAGTTCTTCCAGACCTTGATGATGACATCAGCAATAAGGTGATGAGACTTGAAGACGTTGAAGTGCATACAGTAAGCGATAACTGTAAGATGTGCAGACAATGTTTAGGTGATGACGTTTGCTTTGGAAATGCAATCTATATTGAAGACGGCAAAATAAAGATTGATCAAGACAAATGTGTTGGCTGTGGACACTGCGTTCAAACATGCAAATTCGATGCAATTGAATTGGAATACAGTCAAAAATCCATTGATTCTGTGGTAAATAGAATCGGAGAATTAGTTGATTATAAAAAATAATTAACTAATTAACTTATTTTACTTTTTTTTAACTTTTTTTATGAAAAAATCTAATTTTATAAAAACTTATAATAATAATTAAATAGAAAAATTAAAATGTTAAATTATTAAGTTAAATTATTTCATTTAATAACTTATTTAATAACTATTCTAATTAATTAAAAATTATTTTACTTATGGAGAAATATTAATGAATCATGAAAAAATGTTTAATATTGCACGTAAAAGAGGTTTCTTATGGCCATCTTTTGAGATTTACTCAGGAGTCTCTGGATTTACCGATTACGGACCTCTTGGAGCAAGCCTAAAGAATAACATCATGCAAAAGTGGAGAAAGCAATACATTGCAGGAGAAGGTTTCCACGAAATCGAAGGGCCAACTGTAATGCCTAAGGAAGTGTTGAAGGCATCCGGACACGTTGACAACTTTACAGATCCAATGACCAAATGTCTCTCTTGCGGTGAAGTGTTTAGAGCAGACCACATCATTGAAGAGGCAATCGGAGAAGATGTTGAAAGCTTGGAAAACAGCGAAATGGATGAAATCGTAAAGGAAAACAATATCAAATGTCCAAGCTGTGGCGGCGACTTGGCAAACATCTGGAACTACAACTTGATGTTCAAGACTGAAATCGGAGCAAAAGGTGACAAAGTAGGTTACATGAGACCTGAAACCGCTCAAGGAATTTTCATCCTATTCAAACGTTTATCAAGATTCTTTAAAAACAAGCTTCCATTCGGTGCTGTGCAACTTGGAAAAGCATACAGAAACGAAATCTCTCCAAGACAAGGGGTAATTCGTTTAAGAGAATTCACCCAAGCTGAAGCTGAAATATTCTTGGACCCTAAAGACAAGACCCATCCTAAATTCAGCCAAATAGCTGATGAAATATTATACTTATCATCTCAAGATGTTCAAATGAATGATAAGGAAACCTTGGAAATCACTGCTCAAGAAGCTTTAGACCAAGGTGTCGTATCATCTGAAACATTGATCTATCAATTGTATCTTGCAAGAAAATTCCTTAAGGAATTGGGAATTCCTGATGAGGTCTTGAGATTCAGACAACACTTGCCTGGAGAAATGGCTCACTATGCACTTGACTGCTGGGACGTGGAATGCTTAACCGACCAATATGGTTGGGTAGAAATCATCGGTATTGCAGACAGAGGAAACTATGACCTAACTGCACACAGCCAGTTCAGTAATGAGGAATTAAGCATTTACATGGAATACGATGAGCCTAAGCTTGTATCAAAAACCATTGTAAAGCCTAACTTAAAGCTATTCGGACCTGCATTCAAAGGTGACTCTCCAAAAATCAAAACTTACATTGAAAACTTATCAGATGATGAAGTCTTAGCGCTTAAGGAACAAATCGAAAGTGAAGGAAAATTCATTCTTGAACTGGACAACACATTCGAGATTCTTGAAGAGCACTTGATCTTTGAAGACATTGAAGAAGAGGTTAAAGGGGAAAGAATCATTCCTCACGTAATTGAACCTTCATTCGGTATCGACCGTATCCTTTACTGCACATTATTGCATTCTTTCAAGACTGAAGAAGATGGATTCGATAAGGAATACTTCAAGTTTGCAAAGGAAATTGCACCAATTCAAGTAAGTGTCTTCCCATTGATGAACAAGGAAGGGCTCGGTGAAATAGCAATTGACATCACTCATAAATTACGTGAAGCTGGTTTCACTGTAGACAATGACACTTCAGGAACCATCGGTAAAAGATATGCTCGTGCTGATGAAGTAGGTGTTCCAATAGCTATTACAGTGGACTTTGACACTAAAGAGGACAATACTGTAACAATAAGAGATAGGGACACTGAAGAACAGGAAAGAGTAAAAATAGAAGATTTAAAAGAAGTTATTGAAGCAAAACTTCAATAATCTTTTTTTAACTTTTTACATTTTATAAAAATTTCCCAATACTTTTTTTTAACTTTTAAAAAAAAATAAATTTTACCACCAACCTTTTTTTAATCAATTAAAGTGCTCTTATTGACTTTTCAGAAAACTTCTTAAATAAAATTCTAGCCCATTTTATACCATCAGAATATTCATTGAGAATAAAGCAGGAATTGTCAAAAAGCCCATCCTTAAAAAACAAACTTAAAGACATGAAATCATCACAGATTGTCAGGAATATCTTTAAGTCATAATCAACTTTTCTAATTATCACTTGGCCATTTTTTGAAAAATCAACCAAGTCTTCATAATATTTGGATTTCTTTAAGGAGGACAATACCTCTTCATTTGTAATCAAAAGCAAGTTATCCCCGTTTTCCAGATTTTCCAAAATTATCTCCAAATGTTCCTCTAGGAATATAGGCAAAATTATTTCCATATTGCCACAATTGCTTAAGAGTTCAAGGTATCTTGTAAAGGATTTAGAAAGGTTATGTTCATCAGACTCTACAAAAACAGAATCCTTAAGCAAATAAGTATTTTTAAATGATTCACTAGGAATGGATTCTATCGAATGGTTCAGCCAAAAATCCCTATTGATTTCAAAGATATACAAATCCTTAAAAAGCTTTTTCAAGCTTGCAGAACATAGGACTCCCTTAGACGATAAGGAATACTTTTTAAAATTTTTCTTGATTAAATTAATCCGTTCCAATTCCTTTAATCCATGCAAAATTGAAGCAGATGGCTTATCCAATTCCTCTCTAAAATCATTCAAATCATACTCCCTATCTGATAATAACAAAAGCAGCAAAGGCCTCATCTTTGAAGCCAATAAAAATCGAACAGTTAAAAAATCATTATAGTTTTTTGGTGAATCTCTCTCATTAAACATTAAACCACCTAAATTTAAAATAAATTAACAAAAAATAAAGCATTTTCTAAAAAATCAATTCAGAATCAATGCCAAAGCGCTTTGAGCATATGAATCAAAAATACTTAATCCCCAATTGATTGCCTTTTTCCTATTGGATATCAATAATCTGTTTTGATCATAAGTTCCATCCAGCTTAAACAGTCCAACTGTAATGAATTCATTGGAAATGGCAAGAGCAATCTTGATATCTTCCTCCAAGTATTTTATGGAAAAATTGCCATCATAAATGCCTTTTTTAACAATATCCTTTCCAATGTCTCTTATAAAGCTATCCAATATGTCCTTAGAAACTATCAATTCAACCTTGATTCCTTTTAAGATCAATCTCCTAATCAATTTAGGATATTCTGGGTGGAGATATGGAAATATGACCTTCAAAGATTTTGAATTTTTAAATAATCTCTTAAACTCCTTATGGGTCTTATAAATATCCATTGAATTGCATCTTATCAACTCAGAGCCCTCCAAAGAGGACAATTTATTCAAATCTTCAAGGGATAATGAACTTATATCATGATTCAGCCAGAAATCAGAGTTGTTGCTTATTGTTGCTATAACGTCTCTAAAATCCATCAAAATAGTGGTATAAATCAATCCTAAATTTGTTAGCTGGAAGCTGTTATGAATCTTTTCAACATAACCTTCTGCACATAACTTATGGATATTGCTTGAAATTGAACTGTAGCTTAATAGGGACCTTTTATTGATATCCCTTATTTTTAAGGGACCATTCAACAAGTCTATCAAGACTTTTATTCTAATATCAGAATTGTTTAAAAACTTTAACTCATCTCCAACAACTGAGAAATAATACATATTATCACCATTTATATACACTATCAAATCATTGATAAACTAAAATGCCTTTAATTTTATATAAACCATGATTTTATAAAATATGAATTTAATATAAAAACAACAAAAAATCAAACAGAAAAAATAACTAAAATTAAACCTCACTGCCCAAAACACCCCAATCAAACCAATAACCGAAAGAAAAAAGTTAAAGATTTGATAAAAAATCAATGTTAACAAATAGTTAACTCAATTAATAATTTTCATAAACCCCTATATAAACATATTAGAAAAACAGAGCTCAGAATTTCAATATGACATCAATATTGATGTGAAACTGTTAATTTTTTAAAAAAATAATGAATTTAAATGATTTTTAGAAAAAAATAATATATACAACAAATCAAATAATAATTAGAAACAAATTTTTTAACTATTAAAATATATTTTAACTGCAAAATTCCAATGAAAGTAAAAAAAATATAATCCTAACAATGGTGAAAATATGATTGATACACATATGCATGCTGATTCAAGAAGCAGCGAAGACTTTGAGAAAATGTTTATTAGCGGAATAGATACTGCAATCACCTGCTCTTTCTATCCATATAAGATTGATAACAACCCAGAAATACTTTTAAACCACTTGAATAGAATCCTAAACTTTGAACCAAGAAGAGCGGGAGAATACGGTCTTGACTTAAGGGTTGCACTGGGGATTCATCCAGCCAATGCATTGGAAAATAATGGAATCATTTTTGAAGCATTGGAAACTTGGATAGAAAACAAGGACATAATAGCTATTGGGGAAATAGGCTTGGATGAGAATACTGAAATTGAAAAGGAAGTCTTTAAAAAGCAATTGGAATTGGCAGAGAATACAAAATCAAAAGTCATCATCCACACTCCAAGAAAAAACAAGCTTGAAGTCCTAAAAGACATTAAGGAAATAGTTCTTGAAAGCATTAATCCAAAGCTTGTAGTCATCGATCATATAAACCTTAACACCATTGAAGAGATAATCGATGAGGAGTTTACCATAGGATTGACTGTACAGCCTCAAAAGATGGAAGTTGAAGAGGCAATTGAAATATTGGACAAATACGGCTTTGATAAATTCCTATTGAATAGTGATATAAGCAATAAGCCATCCAATCCGCTTTCCGTTCCAAAAACAGTTAGAACATTAAAAAGATTAGGATACGATAAAAAAGAGATAGATAAGGTAGCATTTGAAAATGCTAAAAAGTTTTTCAATATTTAAATTGAAAAAAAATTTTAAACTTAAAAGTTTTTCAATATTGATAAAGGGAATAAAAAAATTTTAAACTTAAAAGTTTTTCAATATTGATAAAGGGAATAATTAAAAAATTATTCCTTAATTAATTTTTCTACAATCAATGTAGCTGATTCAACCATTTTAGGACAGAATTCAGTGAAAAGATTGTTTTCCACGGCATATTCAACTCCCTCTTTAGTTCTAATGTCACAGCCTAACAATTCATTGCAGATATAAGAACCGTTTTTTGATTCAAATTCCTCTAAAAACTTGACACAGACATCATCGGACTTTAGCTTGCTGTCAATATCACCGACTTCACTTTGGCCATACTTCAATCCTAAAGCCATTAATGCACCGGCGCATGCTCCACAAACTTCACCTTTACGCATGCCGCTTCCAAAGCATCCTCCAATTTTTAGTGCTTGCTTTTCATCAAGACCTAATTCATCAGAAAAGCTTGCAAAAACAGCCTGTGCACAATTGAACTTCAATCCGAATAATTCCACTGATCTTTCTACATGACTCATGATTCCACTCCAATAGATAAATTGAAAATAAATTAATTAAAATAAATTAAAATAATTAAAATAATTGATAAAAAATTAATAAAAAAAGAATTTAAAATACTTGAAAAAAATAAAAAAATAGAAAAAAGAAAAGTAAATAGGAAAAACAATATGAGTATTGTTCCAATTAATCTTTTCTAACTAATTTAACTCTAGATGGAGTTACAATAATTAAGTTTTTGTCTTCAGATTGTGAAAGCAAAATTGCTTCTGCACCATATTGGTGTCTTAAAAGCTTTAAGATTTCTCCTGCTTGTCTAAAGTCTTTTTCACTTTGTTTTTCAAGGAATTTTAAATCAAGAATGACAGGATTGTTTTCTTCAACGATTTGGTCAAAAATGTAATCCATATCATCAACGGATTTTGGTCTGATTAAAACGATTTCATAAAAAGTTTGTTCTGGAGAAATGCTAGTAAATTCATCTTCAAAAAATTCATCTTCTCCGTAATCACCAATTCCGTATGCAGTGCCAAAGTCATCTTCTTCAAAACCAAGGCTTTTCTTTAAGTTATCAGTAAAACTCATTTTGATCTTCCCTTAAATTCGATAAATAAAATTGATTAAATTAATTTAAATAAATTTAAAAAAATTTTAAAATTTTATACATATTTTTTAAAAAATTTGTTTATTAATTTAAAAGTTTAATAAATTAAACTTTGTTACATTAAAGTATATATTTTTTTATAGTTATAAAAGTTATTATTTTTTTTAAAAAAAATGATTATAAAAATAGATTCGAAAATATTTAAAAAAAATAATAAAAAAAGAATTTAAAATACTTGAAAAAAATAAAAAAATAGAAAAAAGAAAAGTA
>NZ_JAFRJO010000032.1 GCF_017432245.1 Methanobrevibacter sp. | reverse complement strand
AGAGAAATTTCCTTTCAAAAAGGTATGCATAGCTCTTTTCATTCTATTATTGTTGTTTTCAATAATAACATTTTTTGCCTATGACAGCAACAATTCAAGCGATTATGACACTTCAGTTCTAGAGGACAGTGCAGACAATATATCTCTTGATAAATACAGCTACAACATGAATCCTCACGAAGATTGGGACAATGAGCCTTATAACCTGTCAATAGATAGGAATGCATATCTAAGCGGAGAAGGTAAAGTTCAGCTAATTGACTCAAACCATTCATACAACATCGAATCCGATGGATTCAACATCACAGAATACGAAACCTATTACGTGAGTGTGGATGATGATGACTGGTATGTGCTGGACATTTTCAAATGCGAGTTTGAAACTCCGTCCCAAAGGCAAGTCTATTCAACAGATATGGATAATGGAGATCCTATTCTAATTTATGGTGGAAAGGGTGAATATACTGGCTATGGAATAATAATTCCAAATTCAAGCGATAATGTAACTTATAAAAATATTGGCTTTTTAGAGAGTATTTTCCATTATAAGGACGAATAATGGTTGTTTTATATTTTATATTTTTTTATTCCTAATTCTTTTTTTTCTAAATATTTCATAGATTTAATTTTAATTTTGCATGTTTATTTTTCAACTATCGATATGAAATTATTCTCAAAATCGATATGAAAATATTTATATATCAGTACAAAATAAAATATAATTACAAATCAAAAAACATTAAATCGTATCTAAAATAGGTTAAGTAAAAATGAAATTTATTATCATTCGATAATGAAACTTTTTTCATAAAGAAATTATTTATTTTTGCTATTGTTATTGATTTAATGTGTGATTGTGTTTAATTATTATTAAAAAGGAGAGTAAATATGAATAGAAAAGCTTTGATTATTGCTGTTTTAGCATTAATAGCTGTTATTAGTGTAGGTTCATGTTCTGCTGGCTGGTTTGATTTCATCACTGGTGAACCTGACTTAGATGGACAAACTGTTAATTTAGCTGCAGCAGCTAGTTTAAAAAATGTATATGATAATGAATTGATCCCTATGTTTGAAGAAAAGTATCCTGGTGTAAAAGTAGTGCCAACTTACGCTTCAAGCGGTGACTTGCAAACTCAAATTGAAAACGGTTTAGAGGCAGATGTATTCATGTCTGCTGCTAACAAACAAATGGACGCTTTAGCTGATGAAGGTTTAATAGACAATGATACCAACCTCCAATTCTTGGAAAACAAAATCGTATTGATTGTACCTGCTGATTCCGATTCCAACATCACTTCATTTGAAGATTTGGCAAATGTGGATGGAACCATTGCTATCGGAGACCCAGAATCTGTACCTGCAGGTCAATACGCTAAAGAAATCTTAACCAACCTAGGTCTTTGGGACAAACTTGAATCCAAATTCTCTTTAGGTACTGACGTAACTGCAGTATTAAACCAAGTAGGTCAAGGATCTGCAGAAGCTGGTATTGTATACGCTACTGATGCTAAATCCACTGATGACGTAAAAGTTATCTGTGAAGCTCCTGATGATGCTTTAGACACTCCATGTATCTATCCTGTAGCTCAATTAAAAGATTCTAAAAACTCTGAAGCTGCAAGTGCATTTATGGACTTCTTGCAAACCCAAGAAGCTAAAGACAAATTCGTAGAATACGGATTTACTCTTCACGAATAAATTCAGTATCCATTATTCATGTGAATAAGAAAAATATTAAAAATTTTAATATTCTATTATTCATGTGAATAATCACTTTTTTTTTAAAATTTTTAGTTAATATTAAATTATTCATTAAAATATTTATGCAATTATTATGCAAATATTAATAAGAATTAAAAAGAAATATATTATCTATCATATCGATGAATAATTTAATATTAATTAAGGAGAATATTACATGACAGATTGGTCCCCAATTTTCATCTCAATGAAAACCGCAAGCGTATCAATTTTCATAACCTTTTTCTTAGGTTTGATTGTTGCTTGGGGTCTTTTTAAGATGAAAAATGATACCGGAAAAATTGTATTGGACGGCATATTCACATTGCCTCTTGTATTGCCCCCTACTGTAGTGGGTTTCTTTTTATTATGGATTTTTGGTGTCAGAGGACCTATAGGTAGCTTTTTTATAGATTTCTTTGCTTATAAAATAGCATTCTCATGGCCTGCTACTGTAATTGCAGCAGTAGTGATGTCTTTTCCTTTGATGTACCGTTCTGCTCGAGGAGCATTTGAGCAAATCGATTCCAACCTATTGGATGCAGGCCGTACATTGGGAATGTCTGAGTGGAAGATCTTCTGGAAAGTTGCATTTGCAAACGCATTGCCTGGAATACTCAGTGGTGGAATTCTTGCATATGCACGCGGTTTAGGTGAGTTCGGTGCTACAGCTATGCTTGCAGGAAACATTGCAGGACAAACCAGAACACTCCCTATGGCAGTTTATTCAGAAGTGGCTGCAGGTAATATGGGAGAGGCATTTGGCTATGTAATATTCATTGTTTTCATCGCATTCATTGTGATATTCATTATGGATTATGTCACTTTGCGTAAGGAAAAGCAATGGAGATATAATTAAATAAACGAAATCTAAATTAAAATTATTATTTATCAATTCTATTTTTTTATCAAGAGGAAGGATTATGAGCAATAAGATGTTAAAGGTAAATATCCAAAAGGAACTTAAGGAATTTGACTTGGATGTTGATTTTGAATTGAAAAGCAAGCGTTTAGGTATTCTCGGTCCTTCCGGTTGCGGTAAAAGTATGACATTGAAATCCATTGCAGGTATTGTCAATCCTGATTCCGGATTTATTAGCTTAAATGATACCGTTTATTTTGATTCAAGCAATAAGACTAATTTAAAGCCTCAAAAAAGAAATGTGGGCTACCTGTTCCAGAATTATGCACTGTTTCCTAACATGAGCGTAGAGGAAAATATTGCAATTGGATTAGGGAAGGATTGTGACAAGAATCACTTATCTGAAATCATTAAGCGTTTTCATTTGAACGGTCTTGAAAAGAGATATCCTCGTCAATTGTCTGGGGGTCAGCAGCAAAGGGTTGCATTGGCTCGTATAATGGCCTATGGCCCTGATGTCATATTGTTGGATGAGCCATTCAGTGCTATGGACACTTTCCTTAAGGAACAATTGCGTCTGGAGCTTGTAAATTCCCTTGAGGATTTCGATGGATTTTCCATTATGGTTACTCATAACCGTGACGAGGCATTCCAGTTTTGTGATGAGCTAATAGTCTTGGATAAGGGTAAGATCATTGCAAAAGGAGAAACCTATCAAATATTTGAAAATCCTGGAAAGGTTCAGGTTGCAAGGCTTACAGGATGTAAGAACATCTCTAGAATTGAAATAATTGATGATTATCATGTAAGGTCATTGGATTGGGGACTTGAACTTGAAGTATCTAAAAAGATCTCACCTAATATCTCACACATTGGAATAAGGGCTCACGATTTCTCTTCCGCTAATGTGGATGACTTGAATGCATTTGATACATTAGGTTCAACAAAGATAGAAATGCCTTTTGAATGGGAGATAACCTTGGCAAATGGGTTATGGTGGAAATATGACAAGCAGATTCATCAGCATGAGTTTGATGTTCCTGATTATCTTAAAGTAGATCCTAAAAACATTATTTTACTCGAAGAATAATTATTTTTCTTCTCATTTTTTAAATTATATTTTATCTTATTTTTTTATTTTTAGCTTTTTTTCAACATCTTCATAATGGGTATTGTCAATTATTTCTTCAATTTTTTCATAAATTCATTTCTTTTTGTCTTAATCTTTTTAAACTATTAAAAATATAATTTAAAATATACTGTTTATATAAAAAACTTATAATGAAAATTGGGAATTTTATCAATGATAGTTTTAAGCAAAAAGAAAAAGACTTGGGAAATGTACCCTATTGGAAGTCCTAAAGGAGCTCTCAATACAAAGCGTAAGCCAGAATTCATTGGCGTATTGAAGTTTAAGGAAAATGATGAGGATGGCACCATTTCCATAAACCGTTTTGTAATAAAGGATGAAAAGGAAGACAAGCTCTATCCTCCTTCCAAAGCAATCAATATATTACGTTCTCAAGCTGTTTTCTTGGCAGAGAAGGATGAGAAGCTGGAAGCTTTCCTAAAGCAGAACAACATCAAGGTCAGATTCACAAACATCTGTCAGCATTGCAGTTTTGAAGGGGAAGTCACCATAATCAATTCAGACTTTTCCTATACCTATCATGACCAATTGATATGCAAGACCTGTGCTGAAAATACAATAAAAAGGGAGCTTCAGCTTAGGGGATATGACAAGAAGGTATTCAGGAACTTCAAGAGAGTGCTTGAAAAGACAGGCAGTCTTGATGATGTTTTGGAAATGCTTTCACCAAGATTTGACCCATTGGCTCACACAGACTTGACACTCTTTGATAGAGTTAAGGTTCATGACGATAAGATTCCTAAAATAGCCATGAAAAGGCTAAAGATACCTGAAGAGTTCAAGCAAGTCATATTAAAGGAGAAAAACGATTATCTTCTACCAGTTCAATATTTGGCAATTAGAGAAGGATTATTGAAAGGTGAAAACCTATTGGTTGTCTCAGCAACCGGTAGTGGAAAGACATTGGTTGGAGAGCTTGCAGGTATTCCAAAGGCATTGAACGGCAAGAAATTCTTATTTTTAACTCCACTTGTAGCGCTTGCAAACCAGAAGTATAGGGATTTCAAAAAGAGATATGAACCTTTAGGTTTAAAGGTAGCTATTAAAGTGGGAATGAACCGTATCAAGGCAAAAGGAGAGTTAAAGTTACCTAATTCTAATATTCAGGATGCAGATATTGTTGTCGGTACCTATGAAGGAATAGACTTTATGCTAAGGGCTGGCGATTCAGATGCATTGAATGACTTAGGGCTTGTTTTAATAGATGAGATCCATACCATTTCAGATGAGGAAAGGGGATTAAGGTTAAATGGATTGATAAAAAGGATTGAGCATATCTTCCCTAAGACTCAAGTGATTGGATTGTCCGCTACAATTAAGAATCCTCAGGATTTGGCAAATGACTTCAATATGAAACTGGTCCAGTACAAGGAGCGTCCTGTTCCTCTTGAAAGGCACATTGTCTTTGTAAGGGGAGATGTACAAAGAAGGATAATCATGAGAAAACTGGTCCAAAGGGAGTATTTCAGCACATCCTCTAAAGGATTCAAGGGCCAAACATTGATATTTACAAACTCAAGAAGAAAGACCCATAAGATAGCTAATTTCCTATCTGGAAAGGGAATCAACGCTTCAGCTTATCATGCAGGATTGTCTTATTTCAAGAAGGAAAAGATTGAAAAGGACTTTTCCAAAGGTAAGATTGCAGCAGTGGTTACAACTGCAGCCCTTGCAGCAGGTGTGGATTTCCCAGCATCACAGGTTATCTTTGAATCATTGCTTATGGGTAACAAATGGATCACTCCTAATGAGTTTTCACAGATGTTAGGTAGGGCAGGTAGGCCAACATACCATGACAGAGGTGTAATCTATCTCGTTCCAGAGATTGGAAGTGAGTTTGACAATGAAAGTGAAGAGGCAGTTGCACTTGACCTACTTGAAAGTGATGTCGAGGATATTTTCGTTGATTATACAGAGGATGGATCACTTGAACAGATACTTGCCGATATATCATCAAAGTCCTTAAGGAAAGTGAATGATGTCGAGGAATTCTATCAAAATATTCCAGTTCCAATGGATATAATGACAGCACTTGATGAACTTGAAGATAAGGATGCTGTAAATATACATGCAGACGATACAATTGACACAACTCGCTTCGGTAGAGCAGTTGCAATGTCATTTTTATCTGTTGATGATGGGGTTATCATCAAGGATTCAATCAATGATCCGAAATACTTAAGTTATTATTACAATAAGCCATTCTTTAAGACCAATCTTAAAGAGTTAAGGTTATTATCTGAAAAGATTGATGAAAGTAATGAGAATGCCTTAAAGAAAAACAAGAAAATTAAGAATAAGTCTAAGTCAAAAGACAGTTCTAAGAAGGATAAAAAAGATAAGAAAGAGACTAAAGACAGTTCTAAAAAGGATAAAAAGGATAAAGAGGATAATAAAGAGACTAAAGACAGTTCTAAAAAGGATAAAAAGGATAAAAAAGACAATAAGAAGAAAAACAAGTCTAAAAAAGATAAAAAGAACAAGAATAAGTCTCAAAAATCTAAGGAAAATAAAAATAAGGAAAAATCCATTAAAGTTAAGGAAGATAAACCTAAAGAGCCTAAAGAAAACAAAAGCTCTGGAATTAAGTTCATTGTTGAAGAGGATGTGGATGAAAAGCCAGTTCCTAAAAAGGAGACTAAAAATGAATCCAAAACCAGCAAGTATATTGATAATATTGCTGATTATTTCAATGGATTGAATCAGTCTAAGGATTATAAGTCTTCTGATGATGATTCTAATATTGAGAATAAGAAGAATGATTACAAATCCTCTAAAAAGGATAATAAGTCAGATGTAATTTATAATAAGAAGACTTCAAATAAGTCTAAAAACAAGAAAAAGAATAAAAACAATAATTCTGCAGCAGTCAAGCAGATCAAATTCAAGGAAAACATATTCTCAGACATACATGAAAAGATGACAAAGAATGAAGTCAATGCCAATGACCTATTGAAAGTGCAGTCAATAGCTCTTGATTTGGAATTGTTTGAAAACGCTTATCTTGCTCCTGTTGTTCATAAGCAAATCATTAGTGCCTTGAAGATGAACTTCTCAACAAGATTGTTTGCTGAATCTACATTGGATATCATATCTTCTGGAGAGGCAATTTCAAAGATTGACAAGAAATTCCAGGATGCATTGCTTAAGATTCAAATTGATTTCTTAAGATGTGACTGCAATGAAAGGCCATTCTGCGAATGCTTGCAAAGAGGAATTTCATATTACATAATCAATCAAAGGTTGAATGGAAAGGATCCAATAGACATTTCAAATGCTCTTTTAAAGGAATATCAAATCCAAACATACCCAGGAGACATATTCTCATGGCTTGATGCATATGTAAGGAATCTTGATGCAATAAGAAGAATTGCTAAGGCATTTGGCAAAAAAGAGATAGTTCAAGTATCAGAAAAATTGATGAAAATAGTGGAATCTGGCAAATAAGTAAAATTTGTTTTTTAAGGATTTAAAAATTGAATAAAAATAAGTTAAAAAAAAGAAAAAAGAGAATTGGTTAATTAAAGATTTTTCTCTAATTTCCGCTGTTTATAAAGAATCTTATAAGTCTTGCTAAGATGTCTGGATTGTCATCAGAGCTTGAGCTTGAGTAATAGCTTGAACTGGAACCTGAACCATCTGAATTGAAGAGCTTGTTCATTCCCTTATTTATCAATTCAGACAAGTCACTGCCATCATCATTATAATTGTCACTATTGTCATTGGAATCGAAAAATGAGAACAATCCGCCTCCATTTTCTGAACTGTCTAAATAACCGTTATTGTTTTTGTCCTCATCGTAATCGCTGGCTACTATCCAATCTGAAAGACCGCCAGTCATAGAATAAACTGCACTGCTTGCAACAAAAGCAATCAAAGCTACAACGATATAAACTAAGAATTTTGCTTTTTTATCTTCCATGATCTTCACCTCGATGATTTTAATTAGTTATAAAGAATCGTTACTTTCTTCTTTTAAGTAATATCAAAATAAATATTATATCAATTAAACATATAAATGTTTATGTTTATAATATAAAATACTTATTATGAATTTAATCTAAAAATGCTGAATTGATATTATGAAAACAATAGCTAAACCTTTCCAAACATCTATAGATATCAAGAAATCTCAATTCATTTGCAGACTTTTCCCTGCGCAGAATGAAAAGGAAGCAAAGGAGATCATAAATGAGATATCTGAGAAATACAAAGATGCTACACATAACTGTACAGCTTATGTAGTTAGCGATGGAGAGGGTTTTGATGATGACGGTGAACCTGGCGGAACTGCAGGAAGACCTATGCTCAATGTGTTAAAGAAAAATGAGATGGAGAATATTGTAGCTATTGTAACAAGGTATTTCGGTGGAATCAAGCTTGGTGCAGGAGGTTTGGTTCGTGCTTACTCAAAATCAGTTCTTGAAACACTTTCAATTGCAGAGATTGTTGATATGGAACTCTATGAGATATTCAAGTTCAGTTTTGAATATCAGCATATTAAAGCTATTGACAATGAGATAAGGGCTAAGAATCTGGCTGTTGTAGAAAAGCAGTATGAAGCGAATGTAATCTATTTTGTAGCTTCCAACAATGAGGATATGATTAAAAACATTCAGGAAAAATTAGCTGATGAAGTTAAAATAGAACATTTAGGAAGCAGATTTTTGGAAAAGATCGATTAATTTTTTCTTTTTTTAAAATTTTTTAATATTGATTTAATTTAATAATTTTCACTCTTTTTATATTTTTTCAATTTTAAAACAATATTTTTACAAAATAACTATTTTTAATCGTTTATATTAAAAAATAAGTATAAATAATAGGAATTACATATTTTTATGCCTAAACGTAAACTCTTTAAGTCCAGGAGGTGATATTATGTATTCTTATAGTATTGCCATGAGTTGGAAAGGGATTTGTCTCTTTGATGAAAACTCACACTTGGTAAAACATATATTAAAAGGAGGGGCCATTATATCTGTCCAATCTAAGATTTGGATGGCACTGGTTGTATATCTCATTTACTTGGGATGTATGACCTTTATCATCATAATGGTAATGCTTAAACTGTTATGATGCCATAATGTTCTCCTTTAAATTGTAGGAAAAAACAATATTGCAAACTTTTGTTTTTTAACAACCAAACCCTGTTGTTTTTGAGTTTCGTTTTCTTTGCAATGTCACTTCCTACAATTTTAAATCATTAAAAAGTTTTAAATATTATTTAGTTCATAACAATTATTAGTGTTTAAAAAGTTTTTTTTGAACTTTTTATTCCAAACTTTTAATATATGTTTTTTTCAATATCTATAGGGTGTATTGCAGGATTTATCTTGCAATATAGATATTGAGGGATGATTGAATCTTAATCCATTATTATGGATTAGATTCTTAATTCATTCTATTTAATTACTATTTTTGCTGATTTTAAAGAATTAATTTTTTAGCTATTTTTATAAAAAAAAGAAAATAAAAAGAGTAATTTTTCAAATAATTATTAAAAAAAGAAAAGATAGAAAATAATTTAAAATAAATTATAATCTATGTTTGGTTTCATCCCAGTCTTCGTTTGTAGCTTTTAATTTAGTGAATACTGCAGTTAAACCAAGAAGGATAACTGTAAGAATTCCAAATACGATCAATTGGTCAGCGGAACCATCGTTTATCACATCAATCACTCCACCAATCCATACGACGGTAATGAATAAAGGCAATATGTATTTAACTATCACTGTCCACCATTTGCCTAATTTAATGGTTCTACTACGTTCATTTAAAACTGGAATGATGCTTTCGCATTTGAATATCCATGCAAATACAATACATTCAAGTATTACACCAAAGAGAATAGCTATTTGGTTAATGTAAGCATCCACATATCCTAAAAGTGTTCCACCGTAAGCGGTTGCATACATCATAGATAATGCTGCTCCGATTAAACAGAGAACTGTCATGGTCTTTTTCCTGGACCAAGTGAACTTGTTTTGAATACTGAATGACAATGGCTCGATTGTAGATAGAATGCTTGTAAGCCCTGCAAGGTAAACGGTAATGAAGAACAATGGTCCGATTATGTATGCATATTGTCCCAATACATTCAATACAGTTGGATATGCTACAAATACCAATCCGGTTCCTTGAGTTACAAGGTCTGCCACAGCTGTTCCGCTTTGAAGTGACATGTATCCAAGAATTGAGAAAACACCTAATGCACAGAAGTTCTCAAATGCACAGTTTGCAAATGCAATGGATAATGTGTTTGTAATCAAGTCTCCTTCCTCTCCTGTATAGCTAGCATAGGTGAATGCTATGCTCATTCCCAAACTCAATGAGAAGATTATCTGTCCAAATGCAGCCATCCAAATGTTGAAGTCAAGGAGCAAGCTCCAATTTGGTGAAAACAGTTCATTCAATCCAATCATTGCACCAGGCAAGGTCAATGAGAATGCCACTATGACAATCATAATCACAAAGAGCAATGGCACCAATATCCTACTTACCCTTCCAAGTCCCTCTTCAAGGTCCTTATGGGAAATGAACCATACAATAGCCCAGCTTATAAGCATTGCAATAGCTATTATAGGAATGAAGCTTGCGAGTCCAGTAGCTGACTCGCTTGATTGGAGCAATGTTGCAGCAAAGAAAGTGTTTGGATCTGCTCCCCATCCTTTGAAGAAACTCAATATCACATAGATTCCATCCCATCCAAGTATGCAGGAATAGTAAATCATGATTATGAATACTGAAACCGGCAACAGCCATCCTAAAAATTCATAATTGGCATGTATTTTACGAATAGCCTTTGGAAAGGATGATTTGAAATTGTATCCAACACCATATTCCAAGATTAAAAATGGAACTCCCATCAACAGTATAGCAACGATATACGGGATATAGAATGCCCCTCCACCATTGCTGTATAATACATACGGATATCTCCATATGTTTCCAAGTCCTACAGCAGAACCTACCATTGCAAGTACAAATGACAGATTACTGCCCCATTCGTTTTTATCACTCATAAAAAATCACAAAATAATTTAATAAAAAAATTAATTAATAAAATAGAATTTCTAATCTTTCAAATCAATCATTTTTACTTATTTAAAGATTATTTCTAAATTAATTTAATATTACTATTTGTATTCCAAAATATAAAAACTATACTATGTTAACATTGCATTTTTTTAAATCTATTTATTAAATTTTAGTAAAATATTATTAAAATAAAGTACATAAATAATCATAAGATTTTTCATTAATGAAATTAAAATATTATAAAATTTTAAGGTGCTGGTTTTGAAAATTAAAAAAAGATATTTCCTAAAGAAAAAGAAAGTGAAAGCCATTAAGGAAGAACTTGGAGATTACGGGTCCTTCATCAACAACAAGGACACCCTTGAATTGTTGGAAGCAGAGGATTACGACTTCATTTTAGTCAACGGAGAGCCTTACATCATTATGATTAACAGCAAGCCATACCCTACACTTAAGGCAGCATTGAATATCGAATTGGACAGCAAGGTTGTTGTAGTGGATATGGGTGCTGTAAGGTTTGTAACAAAAGGTGCAGATGTAATGAGCCCAGGAATTGTTGATGCAGATGAATCCATTGTGGAAGATGATGTGGTAATTATCGTTGAGGAAACCCACAATAAGCCTTTGGCAATGGGAATCGCATTGATAACTGGTCCTGAAATGGTTGAGAATTCAGAAGGAAAGGCTATCAAGTCACTCCATTACGTTGGAGATGCAATCTGGAATCTTGAAGTGTAAAACCTAAATTTGGCTATTTGGATTTAATTTTAGCTATTTTATTTTATTTAAGTGATAATATGGTGGAACTAAGAGTAAACGCTGGAAATGTTAGGAATCCTAATGTTCATAAGATTGGAATAATCGCACTTGGATCACATCTTGAAAATCATGGTCCTGCACTTCCTATTGATACAGATGCTAAAATAGCTTCCTACATTGCATTTCACGCTGCATTGGAAAGTGGAGCTAAGTTCTTGGGAGTCATTTATCCTGCTCATGAGATAAAGGAAATCAATCATGGAATACATGTTTCCTTAGACGATTTGGCAGATGAAATTGTTAATGTATTGAAATCAGCAAAGAAGCATTTGGGAATCAGCAGTGTAGTCATTGTAAATGGGCATGGAGGCAATTTGCCTATTGTTACTAAATTGTATGACATTGAAGAGCAAACAGGTCTTCTCATTACTCTAAACAGCAAGATAATTGAATCTGAAGGACCTCATGGAGGTTCTGGCGAATTGTCCATGGCAAAGGTTTTAGGCATCATCAATGAGGATGAAGTCAAGAACCAGACCGATTTGAGCCAATATGGTGAAGTTGGTCTATACATGTTCTCTCAGGCGAGGAAAAATGATCCAAACATTGAAGAAGGTGCAATGGACATTGAAGAAAACGGCGTTTATGTTGATGAAGTTTATGGAAATGAGCTCTTGAAGCTAGCTGTTAACTCCGTATTGCTTGATGTTGAAAAGCAATTGGATTCACACTATGGATACTGATTTATGAGGATGGTAATATGGTTGAGGAAATTATTTTCAAGCCGATTGGATACATAAAGTCTCCATATGAGGATGTAAGGAATATGCCTAAATCCACAAGGGAATCAGGTGATGTGGAGGCAGAAATGATCATCAATGAAGAGTATCTTGAAAGCATGTCCAGCATGGAAGTCGGTGAAGAGTATATGGTTCTCTTTTATTTCCATAAGTCAGAAGGATTCAAGCAAAGGGTTCCGTTTATGGGAAACGGTCCAATTAAGGGATTGTTTTCAACCCATGCTCCTAATAGGCCAAATCCTATTGGAGTCTCTACAATAAAGATAACTGAAATTGATGGAAATGTCATCAAGTTCACTGGAGTTGACATGCTTAATGGCACTCCGGTGCTTGACATAAAAGATATTTTATAATCATTTCTTACTTATTTTTTTTAATTTTCATTATTCTTTTTTCCAAAATAATAGCTTTAATTTATTTTCATATGGAAATATTGATTAAAATTCCTTATTTTTCCCTTTTAAGTGCAAAACATTTATATATTATTTAAAATATATATTGTTATAGTATTAATTTGGTTTAACTATATTATTATTGATTATTTTCAAATCTTATTGGAATTTAATAATTTTTAATAATTTTTAAGATAATTTTGGTTTTTTAATTTTATAGTTGATCTTATTAATTTATTAAATTTTTAGAAAAATTCTAATAATAGAGATTTTGTGTCAAAAACATATTGTCTTCTATTTTTTCTAAAAAATTCCTTAACTACTGGTATAATATCTTGAAATAAATATTATAGCTTAATATTTGTTTTAAAAGAGGCTTAATTTCCTTATTTAGAATAGGAAAAATAGTTAAGTTTATATATTATACAAACATATTTAATATAGTATAGGTGATAATCATGAGCGGACAACAAAATGTTCAAAGACCACTTGACGCATTAGGAAAAGCAGTAAATTCTCCAGTTTTGATTAAACTCAAAGGAGAAAGAGAATTCAGAGGCATTTTAAAAAGTTTTGACTTACACATGAACTTAGTTCTTAACGATGCTGAAGAATTGGAAAAAGGAGAAATAATGAGAAGATTAGGTACTGTTCTCATTAGAGGAGACAATATTGTATACATTTCTCCATAGAAACTTAGTTTCTTATTTTTTCTATAAGTTTTTCTTTGTTCTACTCAATAAAGATTATTGAATTAATTATTTTATTAGTTAAATTAGTTTGTTTTATAAATTAATTTTACTAATTATCTATTTTATGTTCTTATTTCAAATAAGACTGTTTTATAGACTATTTATGAATTCTATGGAATTCGATAAAATTTATGATTATTGATGTTATTAATTTAGGAGGAGATAGAAGTGAAAGGAACTCCATCAATGGGTAAAAAGAATAAAAAGACCCATATTAGATGTAGAAGATGTGGTAAAAACTCATACCACGTACGTAAGAAAGTTTGTGCTTCTTGT
>NZ_JAFRJO010000031.1 GCF_017432245.1 Methanobrevibacter sp. | reverse complement strand
TATTGCTGGGCCTACAGTATGAATGACATATTTTGAAGGGAGGTTATAGGCTGATGTGATTTTTGCATTTCCATTTGCCTCTTCATGCCCTTGATTTTGCATGATCTTATAGCAATCCATTCTTAACTGGAATCCTGCAGCTGAATGAATTTGATTGTCAATGCAGTTGTGCAGTGGAATGAAGCAACCTAACATTTGTCCATTTGCAGCATTTACAATTGCATCCACCTTAAGGCAAGTTATGTCTCCTTGCCACAATGCTATTTTTGAATTTATTTCATTAGGATTTTGACTAATCGGATTTATGTCCATACATGAAATCAAATCCTTATTATTTGTTTCTTCACTGAGGATTTGGTCTTGTATCTCATAAAATTCATCACTTAATTGAACTGGAGTTTGTATATTCATCAATGCTCTAAGCAATTTTCTTTTCTCTTCGTAGTCATTAGGGATTTCCATATCATTATCTATTCTTTCATTGGTGGAAATCAATTCATTTATTAGAAAATCTATTTCAATGTTTTTATCAAATTCTTTCATCTTTAACCTCATGATTCATCTTTCTTTCTTATATTATTATTGTTCGCATATATTTAAATCTTTTTTGTAACTGGGAAGTAACTTGATTTTTTATAGAAATACTTAATTTAATTAATAATCCTTATTCTTCCTTTAAATAGTAAAATCTTTATATTTCATTGCATAAATCTAGAATTAATTATAAAAATAATTTAAGGGTTGTTTTAAAATGGAATTCAATATTGTAAAGGAATTAAACGGTCAATTTGACCCTATTGTCTTAATTAAAGCTGATGAAAAGCCAGAGGATGCATTGGCTCCTAAGGCAGGTAGAGGCGGCTGTGTAATGTCTTTAGTTGCACAAGCCATAGCAAAAAGGAAAGTCACTGCTTTTGGTCGTGAAAACATTACTTGTGGAGGAGTATCTGCAGGTTTTGGTTGGGGAACTGGATTCAAGACTGATGAAGATAGAGCGTTTCAAGCCACCTTTTTATCTTTAGGTGTAGAGTCTGCTAAGGATAAGGAAGCATTTCTACATAGGTTAAGCTTTATGCCAAAACCTACTGCAGAAATGTTTAAAAAGGGTGAGAGAATCTTTTCAGATTTTGATACTGCATATGAAAACATAAAGAACAGACCTTTATATGATGAAGGGCAGTATGTAATCTTTAAGCCGATAGAACTTCTTGAAGAAGGTGAAATTCCAGATTCTGTTGTCTTTACATTAAACACTATGGAACTATCTGCAATACTTCAATTGAATGGCTCATTCAGGGCTGAAAGTGCTCACATCATGACTCCACAGGCATCTGCATGTCAAGCTATTGGCGCATTCACTTTTGAGCAAAATGATAGTGATGATCCTGTACCTGTCTTGAGTCCACTTGACTTTGCAGCAAGAGCTCATATGAGAAGATTGATTCCAGATGATTACATGAACTTATCCATGCCTTGGAAATTGTTCCTAAAATTAGAGGAATTGAGTAAAAATAGTGTTTTCCAAACTCACTTTTGGGATGACTTTGGAAACAAATAAATATATTTTTCTTTTTTATTATTCAAATTAGTTTTTTCTTATTATTTTATTATTTTTTAAAATTAAAAAAATGTGAAAAATAAATAAGTAACTCTTATTTATATTTCAAAAGTTTTTGGGGGTTCTCCTGAAAAGTCAGCGATTGTTGCTTTACCTTTAGCAATTGTGAACACTTCAAAGATTGGGTTGTCTCCGCTTTCATATAATGCTTTTACAAGGTCATTTGCATCAATTACTTTTTGCTTGATTTCTAAATCATCAACAAATTCAACTTTTCCTGCAATTCTAATCCATTGGAACTCAGGAGTAGCTGCAGTCATTTCAAAGTTAGGGTTTGCTTCTAATTCTTTATACATTGGTTTTTGGTTACTGGTACAGAAATAAGGTTTATTGTCTTCTGCAAAATAGAAAAGGATAGGTCTTACTTTTGCATTTCCATCAAGTCCAGTAGTCGCTAAATATTGTTGTGGGTTTTCAGTTAAGAATTTAATTACTTCTTCCATTTTCTCATCTCCGAAATTTTTTAAAGTTTTATTTTGACTTTATTTTAGACGTTTTTTGTTTAACGCTAATTAGAGGTTGTTTTAAGATTAATATAAATGTTTTGTAACCAAAAAGTAACATAATGAGCTTTAGTTACTATTTAGTAACTTTTTTATGCTTTGTTACTTTTTGGTAACTAAAATTATTTAAATGATTTAAAATAAAATATTTCTAATTAAGTTTAAAAATAATAATTTATAGATTATAAAATGGAGAAAGTTTAATAACTATTTTCATTGTATTTTAAAAAGAGAGATTTTTATGGCTAAATTAGAAGGTAATGTTTGTCCTGTGGATCAGTCTTTAAAATTATTCAGTAAAAAATGGCATATCCAAATCATAAGAGACTTATTTTTTGGCAAAAAGAGATTTAAGGAGTTTAAAGAAGATAAGCCAGATTTAAGCAATAAAGTTTTAACAGATTGTTTAAAGGATTTGGAATCCAATGGGTTAATTGGTAAAAAGACCTTTGAGGATAATTCTAAAGTTACTGAATATTTCTTAACAAATGAAGGAAAAAGAATGAATAGAATCATTTATGAATTAGCAATGTTTACATTAGAAAAAGATGAATCTCCTACAGACAATAAACGGGATGAGATAATTGATTTGTTTAAAACTACTTTAAATATTGATGATTAAAAACAAAAAATAGTGTATTGGACTATAAAAAGTTAAAATATTAGAATAATTTAAAAGTTTAAAAAAGAAAAAAAGAAGTAAGTTAATTATCTTAATTGACTTACTTTAATTAATGATTCGATTGGGACTCCGTCTACTTCTTCGAGTCCTGATTTATCAATTAAAACAGTTACCACGATTGGATTTCCACCATGATCTTTAACTACTTTAATTACATCAGTAATAGTGTCACCGCTGGTAGTTACGTCATCAACAATAACTATTCTTTTGCCTTCTACAGTACCAAAGTTGCTGCTTATAGCCCCTTCATCGCTGTTAGCTGGGTTGGTTCTGTGTTTTTTAGGGTGGAATATAGATATGCAGGTTGTGGTTCCAGTCAATTCTTCAATTACATCAGCCATCATGGTTGCAAATGGAACTCCACTGGTTGCAATTCCTACAACAAGGTCGATTTCACCATGTTTCAATGCAATGTCACTTAAAGCTGCTGCAACATATCTGAGTCTGCTTGCACTTCCACCTAAACTGTTCCAGTTAATTGCAATGTCAACAGGTGCTTCTGTTTGTGCAGGCTCTTCTTTTCTCTGTAAAGTTAACCATTGTGCAGTATCCATTGATACATTAAGCTCATCAGCTATTTCACCAGTTGTGAATCCATGGTTTCTAAGTTCCTGAGCTCTGTTAATAAGATCTTGGTTCATTTTTTTACCTCATTAATCATAAATTTTTTTTAATATTTTTAGTTAAACATTTTAGGAATCTTTGAGTTATTTAGTTTTTATTAATAATGAATGGAAAAATTTTGAATTAAAAAATTAAATTCTATCTAAAATTGATTGGGCTGTGTTCTTTAGATGATTTGTTTGCTGCAAGAACCATTTTAAGAGCTTTAAGCCCATCTTCACCAGTAATTTCAGGTTCTTCGTCTGCTTCAATTTTACATAGGAATGAATTTAATTCTTCACTTAATGGCTCTACTGGTTTGATTTGGATATCTTGTGCAAATTTACCATAAACTTCAATGCTTTGGTCTATGTAATCAATGGTAATTATTCCATCAGTACCAGTAATTTCAATTTGTCTACGTTTGTATGGAGTTAACCAGTTCACTTCTAAAATACCTGTAATGTCTTCATCAAAGCTAATCATGATTTCTGCATGGTCTTCAAAGTCAGATTGATCTAAAATACTGCTCATAGTAGCATAAACCTGTTTGACAGGTGCTTCAATCAAGAAGTTCATTACATCTAAATCGTGAATTGCAAGATCAATAGCTACTCCCACATCCTTGATTCTTGGTGGGAAAGGACCTACTCTTTTAGCTGAAATTGTTACCAAGTCACCGATTACTTCATTTTCAATAAGCTCTTTAGCTTTTTGCACTGCAGGATTAAATCTTTCAACATGTCCTGTTGCAAGTTTTACCCCTGCATCTTTTGCAGCTTTAATCATTTCTTCAGCTTCTTCAGCAGTAAATGCAATTGGTTTTTCCACCAAAACGTGTTTTCCATGTTTAATAGCTTCCATAACAACTTCGTGGTGGAAGGTTGTTGGTACACATACGCTTACTGCTTCAATTTCAGGATCTTTTAATAATGCTTCGATTTCAGAGTAGCCTTTTGTCTTGTATTTCTTTACAACTTTGTCTAAGGTTGGCTTTACTACATCAGCCACTGCCACGAGATTGGCATTTTCCAATTTCGAATATACACGTGCATGGTTATATCCCATTGCACCTACACCTATAACTCCAACATTTATAGTTCTCAAAGATATTCCTCCAATTATTCAACTATATTTTTGTGTCTTATAACTTATAAATATTATTAATATTTTATATTTTTTCATATAATTTTTTCTTAATAATTATGAAAATAGTCATTAATTTGATTATTTTTTAAAATAAAGAATAAATAATAGTTAATTTTCTTAAAATAATGTAAAAAATAGGATAAATATATTTTTAAGAATTTTTAACTAATTTTCAAATTTTGATAAACTTTTGATTTCATGAAAATTCAAGTTTTTTCATGAAATGCATTTATCTATTAAAAAATATTAAAATAATTAAATATTTTAAAATATAATTCAAAACATTTTAGCCATTCATTTTAGCTATTCTAAAGGAATTCGAGCATATTTCTACCGATTTTTCGTCCCATTTCCTCAGCTTCTCTAATGCTTCCATTAATGGTTTCCTGATATAATATCTCTCCATTTTTATCAAGCAAGAGGGAATTGAGTTCTAACTTGTTGTTTTTTATTCCGGCTATTGCTCCAATTGGCCATTGGCAACCTACACCTATCTCTTCAAGGATGGTCTTTTCAGCAAGCACTTCCTGGAATGAGAAATAGTGGTTTAATTTGGCAATTGTCTCTTTAAATTCACTGTCTTTTCTGGTTATAACTGCTAAAGCGCCTTGACCTGCTGCAGGCATTATGTAATCTGTTGGGAACTTGGTTTTGATGTATTTTTGAAGGCCTAACCTATTTAATCCAGCTTCTGCCATGATTGTTGCATCTACTTCTCCATCCATGACCTTTTTGATTCTTGTTTCCACATTTCCCCTGATTGGCTTTAACTCAAAGTCCTTGTCATGGAGTTTGCAGAATGCTTCTCTTCTCAAGCTGCTTGTTCCAAGGGTTGAACCTTCTTCAAGTTCGCTCCAGCTGTAGTTTGAGATTAACACTTCGTTAGGACTTTCTCTTGGAGGAACTGCAACAATTTCAAGATCTTCGTTCAATTCGGTTGGCACATCCTTTAGGCTGTGTACAGCAAAATCAACCTCTTCATCAAGTAGTGCATTGTCAAGTTCTCTTGTAAAAAGTCCTTTAGAATCCATATTATATAATTGGGAGTTTGTGATTTTGTCCCCTTTGGTCTTTATGATATTCTTTTCTACTTCTTCTCCAGTGATATTGTATAAACAGCTTCTGATATAGTCTGTCTGTACAAGTGCAAGTTTACTTCCTCTAGTTCCAACAATCATTTGATTCGCCTTAGCTTTTTATATGAAAATTTGTGAATTTATAAAATTGATTTAATTGATTTAATAGATTCTATTGATTAAATTGTGATTAAATCATTGTTTTAATCTTTAACATATTAATTTTGTAAATTATTCTTAATAAAATTAATTAAATTTTTAATATTTTTTATTTAATATTTTTTTTAATTTTAACGTTTAGAAACTTGTGAGTAATTGGATCTATAGATAAATAGGATATTTTTATTATTATCTATTGCTATGTTTTGAGCTTCTTGATAATCTTCAATAAATTGCATTTCAAATCTATTTTCATCCTCTTTATCATTTAATGAACTTATTTTATTATCTAAACTCTTTCCAAGCTCGTCAGTTAATATTAAGTTAGTGTTCGGATTATGAGTTAAGTATTCGTGTAAGAATTTAGATAGCTTCTCTTCATCTATCTCTTCACATGTGACTCCATACTTTCCACCAATGATGATATAATAATTGTCAATGTCCTTTATCATGTTTATTGTACTTTCGATGGCTTTTGTATTGATGCCTGGATTGATTTCTTCAATAATCCTTAAGCCATTTTCAGCATCGATTTCTCTTACATTTGTTCTCCCATCGATTCCTTTAAAGTTTGATAAAGCATTTTTGATTGTTTCTTCATCTATGCCTAATGCTAATGCAGTTGTTGCAGCTGCTAAAACATTTAGAATATGATGAGGTCCAGGTGCAAAGCAATCCATCCTCATTTCACCATTTATTAATTTCCCATCAATAGTTCTTAAGTCATGATAAATGACCTTTGCACATGTGTTATCAATATCATAATCAATGGATTCGCAGTAAACATTTGCATCAATATCATGTAGTGAGAAACTATTGATTCTATCTTTGAATTCCTCTTTTTCAGTGGGATAGAATTCATTCAATGTTTCATATTCTATCACCACTGAAGGAGATTTGAATACTTGTCTTTTAGCGTATCTTGCATCGGATTTGCCTTTTGCAATGGAATAGTTTTCAACCAGATTAGTCAAGATTCCAATGTCTGCCAAACCGCAAATTCCTAATGAATTTTCAAATATTGCCATTTCATAATTCATATCAGCATATGGATTTTCGTTAAATTCTTCAAGAATCTCATTTTCTTCTATTCTTTCATCCAGATCAAGATTCTTATCGCATATTGGAAATGTACTGCATTTAGGATTTGCTATCTTTTTAGCAAGTTGAATGGTGTTTATGATATTTGCAGGAGTTATGCTAATATCCTTTTGTAAAATAAGTTTTTGTTCATTCTCATCATTTTTTCTAAATAAATAAGCTCCTAAACTGGATAAGAGTAATGTGTCTTTATTGTTTTCTAAAAATATTTCCTTTAAGAGGAATGCAACACTTGTTTTTCCTTTAACCCCAGTTATTTCAATGGTTTTGATATCCTGATTAATTGTTTCCTCTTTCCAAAGGGATAAAACAAGTTCTGTAGCTTGATGATGGTTGATAATATCATATTGGTTAAATATGATTTCATCATTTGAGTCAATCAGATCAGCTATTTCAAGCAATAATTCTTCAATGTTTAATGATGAGTGAATAGGATTGATTATTAAGTCTTTTTCTTCTATTTCTTCCCATAGTTCTTCTTTTATTTCCGCTTCTTCCTCTTTTCCTCTTTTTTCTACAATCCTTTGCATTGAATTCAATTTTAGCTGATTTTTAAATGAGTGCAAATCTTTTATGATATCCACATCATAAGTGATTAAAAGATTCTCATCTTCACTTTTCAATGTATTGTATAAGTCATAGGCAAATACATTTTCATAATTTCCTGATTTGGCAAGTTCTGAGGATATTTTGACTCCTCCATGTGTCAAATCAACTAAAAAAACATTCATTGTTTCACATCTTTAAATAATTTTATTAAATAATTCTATTAAATAATTCTATTAAATAATTCTATTAAATATTGTATAAATTTCACATTAAAAAAAAATAGGATTGGTTTTTAAAAAATAAATAAATGGAAAGATTAGTTTGAGCATTTATAATACTCTATTGATGCTGTCTAATCCTCCTTCATTAAGTTTATCCTTAACTTTCTTATAGAAGTATTTCTTATTGATTCTCATGAAGTAAACATCTTTTTCGGATTTTTTGATAACGAGCTCTTCCATATAGTTCACTTCTTTTTGAACTTGCCCATCCATTACGAATATTGCTTTTTTACCTCTTTTAAGGAGTTTGATCCTGATTTCACTTGCATCAGATACAACAAATGGCCTAACTCCCAATTTATATGGACAAATTGGCACTATAATGAATGCACCTACTTTAGGGTCTACAATAGGTCCACCTGCAGACATTGAATAAGCTGTAGAACCACTTGGTGTAGAGATAATCAATCCATCTGCCCTTAATTCCTCTACAACTTCTCCGTCTACGGAAATCTCATAATGAAGCATTTTAGCAGGTCTTGCAGTCATTATAACTACTTCATTCAATGCACGGAATGTTTGGTTTTCGTGGGAAATGATGATTTGTGTTCTTTTCTCTTTAGACCATTCACCATCCAAGATCGCATCAAGAGCTTCAAAAGTGTTTTCAACTTCAATTTCTGTCAAGAATCCTACAGTACCCATATTGATTCCAAAAATCGGAATTTCCTTGGTCAATTGGTTTTGGGTTCTAAGGAGGGTCCCATCTCCTCCAAGTATGATTGCCATATCTGTTCTAAGTTCATTCAACTCCTTCGCATAATCCCTGAAGTTGTAGTTGAAGTTCAAGCTTTCAATGTGCTTTGCAATCTCCGGGGTTTCATTCATTGTTTTTGCAATGATTTTGTGGAGTTCTGGATTTTCTTTAATCTCCTCTAGCTTTTCTGCAAGAGATGATTCAATAACAGTTTCCATATTCTTTTGAATCAATGTTTCAAAGATTTTAAGTGAAAACAATACTGATTTATACTCGTCGACTCTACTGACGATAGCAACACTTTGGATTTTATCCAATTCATCGTTATTGATGATTTTGATTATTTGATTATGCAAATCGGGATTTCCTGCACTTACAACAACTGCCTTTTCGTAAATGCTTAATCTGCTGTCTAATTTCTCACCATACTTATCGGTTACAATAGCTCCTGCCTCTTCCACAATAAGCTTTGAAGCAGCAATATCGATGATTCTACTTCCTCTCAAATCAAGAAATGCATCGTACTTTCCACTTGCAACATAAGCAAGTTCCAATACTACAGAACCTAATACTCTCATCCTTCTTGCGGTGTCCACTAACTTGGATACGGATAATGTCTTACTTTTGGTGAACCCTCCAAGGCTTATTTTTGTCAAGTCAGTTTCACTGCTTGGAGTCATTGGCTCTCCATTTCTTTTTGCCCCGTTTCCTTTAATGGCTTCATAGAAGTTTCCATTAGCATAATTCTTTACAAATCCAAGTTGAACGTCATTCAATGTTGCTTCTCTTCCTTCTGGCACATTAGCCACTGCAATGGACATACCATATGCTGGAATGTTCTTAATTGCATTGCTTGTTCCATCAAGAGGGTCGATTAGGAAAATAAATTTAGGTTTGTCTTGCTCTTCCCTTTCCTTTTTAGTTTTTGGAATGTTATTAAGCAATTCTTCACTAAGACTGATTGCTTCCTGTTTTCCTTTTCCTAGTTTAAGTTCTCCTATTTCTTCACTAATCAAATAAGACTCAAAATCAGCATCTTTAAGGAGTTTGATTACCTCATCTTCGGCTATGATATCGATATAAGATGTAGGGGTACCGTCTGCACCTATTTTAACAAATTCTCCTGCTTTTGGATTTCCAACTTGTCCTTCAAGGAGATTTTCCACTTTTTCAAAAACTGTGGTTGCAATGTTTCTGCAAATATCTATATCCTCTTGATTCATCCTATCCTCTCAATATTGTTTTCTTGGCTTAAATTCATAATTGTTATAATATTATTATTCTAAAATATCATCTGTAATGTAAATGACTGCAGCTATTGCAGATCCTATTTCCTTAACGGTATGATGTGCTTCCTCTACAATCAATTCCTTGATTTTTACATCACGCTTATCCATCATGTACTTTACCATTTCTATTGCTTCGTTCTTTATGTCTTCTGGGTTCTGATTGGTTCCGTTTGCCTCAACAACACATCCCAATTCTTCACCAATAGCTACTGCAATGCAAGCAATAAGTTCATCACCTCTATTACTGGAAGTTAAGCTTGATAAAACGCAGTTCACCATAGATCCCGCTTTCAATTTAGGCAATTTTTCCACTTTAGCATTAGCTCCTAGCATGCTTGAAACCTTTATTAAGTTCACATCACCTATTTCCGCTTCATATAAAGCATTATCAAAAGCATTCAATTCTGTTGGACCTTCGCTTGAACCTGAAACAATAGCTATTCTCATTTTACCACTTTATTTTAAAAATTTCTTAATAATTATTTTCATATTATTTTTTTATCATTTGATTTAAAAATTTTTTATCTTAAATAATATTTATCTTTTATAATATATTAATTTATAAAATATTATTCAGGATATTCTCTTTTGGATTATTTTTCATACGAAAGTTTATATATAATTTTAAATTAATATAGTATTAATCTATATTTTATTAGGTTAATCGTATTTAATTTCAAAAAAATGAAAATTAAATAAATAAATTTCTATTAAATTTATTTTTAATTATTATTGTGAGGTTATTTTAATGTCAACCAAAGTTGTAGAACTTAAAACCGTAAAAGTCGGAAAATATATTGTATTAGACGGAGAAGCTTCTAAAGTAACTAGCTTAACCACTTCATCTCCTGGTAAACATGGAGCTGCAAAAGCAAGATTAGAAGCTGTTGGTATTTTTGATGGTCAAAAAAGAAGTTTAGTAAAACCTGTAGACACTAAAGTGGAAGTACCTATTCTTGACAAAAGAATCGGTCAAATTTTAGCTGTTATGGGTGACCAAGTTCAAATCATGGACTTAGAAACTTTCGAAACCTTTGAATTACCTATACCTGCTGAATTCGATGAAGAAATCAGAGGTGCTGTAGGTACTGATTTAGGTGTAGAATATATCATTGCTTTAGGCAATATGAAAATCATGAGAACTAAAAAAGTATAATTTTTTAGTTTTTTTACATTTTTCAGGGATTTTTATAAAATCCCGTTTCAATCTTTTTTCAAGTCAAATCAAATCAAATCTAAAATCAAATCAACTTTTTTTATTTTTTATTTATTCTATTTTTAATTAATTACTTGATTAACTGAGATTTTTCAAAGCTATCAATTAATCAATTAATTAATTATTTTTCAAGATAAATTCAAAAATAAGAATTATATACATATATTTAATCAAGTGATAAAATGCTTTTCAATACTTATGAGCCATGGAAATTTGCTTTTTCAGAGGAATCTATAGATTTAAACAATTTAGATAATGGTGATTCTAATGATTCTAATGATTCTAATGCTTCTAATGATTCTAATGCTTCTAAAAGATGGGGAATTATTGGAGTTCCCTTTGACAGCACTTGTTCCTATCATCATGGTTCAAGATATGGTCCAACAATCATTAGAGAGGCATCATTTGGATTTGAGCAATACAATTCAACATTCGAAAAGTTTTTGGATGGGGAATTTTATGACTGTGGTGACTTGAATGTTGTTCATGGAAATTGCAGAAAAACTTGTGACTGCCTTGAAGATGCTGTAGGAGAGCTAATTGAATCCAATATTAATCCGATTATAATTGGTGGTGAGCATAGCGTAAGCATTGGACCTATAAAGGCATTAGCTGATTTGGAAGAGAATAATGATTTATCTGACATCACCATCATCCATTTAGATGCTCATAGAGATATTATTGACACTTATATTGGAGAAAAGGATTCACATGCCACAATCATGAGAAGAGTTCATGATCTAAATCCTAAAGAATTGATTCAAATTGGAATCAGATCATTTTCCATTGAAGAAAAGGAATTTGTTGAAGGTGAAGAGAACATCAGCAGCTTTTTAGCGAAAGACCTTTTTAATGATTTTGATATTCTTTTGGAAAAGCTTGATTCAATACAAGGAAAAGTCTATATTTCTATCGATATGGATGTAATTGACCCTGCATTTGCACCATCTGTAGGAAATCCAACTCCAAATGGATTGCATCCTGTTGATATTGAAAACATTTTTGATGCATTGGCAAATAATGAAGCGATTGATATTATAGGATTTGACCTTGTTGAGGTCGCAAGTGATAAATTAGGAGATATCACTGCTGTTCTTGCAGCTAAAATGATTCACGATTTTTTGACATTGTTTGCTTAAATCTTTTAAATCATTTAATTTCAATCATCATCCAATTATTATTCCAACCATTTATTTTCAATCATTCAAGTTTTAATATAAATTATTTTTCACTATTTTATTCAGAATTATTATATAACAAATAATATAAATATTACTTAAACACATATCTTAATTATAATTTATTATTTACATATAAGTTAAATTAAAATTATTACAAGTCATTTTTACAAAAATAAAAAAATTATTAATCAATTTTACAAAATTATAAAAAATTAAGGAGATTTTTGATGTATAAGAGAGAAATAGAATTATCTGGTCATATCATTGATTCTTTAACTCTTCCTAAAACCATGGATATTATCATGGATAATGGTGGAGACTTTGATATACTAGAGTTTGATATAGGAAAACGCAAATCTGATACTAGTAAAGCTAAAATAATGGTTTCAGCGGAATCTCCCGATATTTTAAATTCTATTCTTGATGAACTTAACTTTATTGGGGTTTCAATATCTGAAATTGAAGAGGTAAACTTAGTGCCTTCTCCAAAAGATCAAGTTGCTCCAGAAGGTTTTTATTCAACAAGCCATCATGTTACTCATATTTACTACAAAGGTGAATGGATTCTTGTAGAAGAAATTGAAATGGATTGCCTTATCGTTATTGATGAGGAAAACAAGACTGCTAGATGCAAGCCAATTGCAGACATTAAGAAAGGAGACTTGATTGTCGTTGGTAGAGAAGGAGTAAAAATCACACCACCTCAAAGATCAAGAGGTAAGCAAGGCGTATTCGAATTCATGAACAGTGAAGTTTCTTCTGAAAAGCCAATGATGAGCATCATTAATGATGTGGCAACTGAAATTAAAAATGTAAAAGCAAATGGGGGAAAAATAGCTCTTGTTGGAGGGCCAGCTATTGTTCACACTGGCTCTGCAGGAATTGTTGCACAGCTTATTAAGGAAGGATTCATTGATGTTATCTTTGCAGGAAATGCATTGGCCACTCACGATATTGAATGTGATCAATTCGGAACTTCCCTTGGTGTAAATGTAAAAACAGGTGAAGTTGTAGCTCATGGTCACACTCACCATATGAGAGCAATCAACAGAATCAATAATTCAGGTTCAATCAGGGAAGCTGTTGAAGATGGAACCTTAAAAAGTGGAATCATGTATGAATGTATTAAAAACGATGTTCCATTCGTATTGGCAGGATCCATTCGTGATGACGGACCTCTTCCTGATGTAATTACAGATACTGTTGAATCCCAAAAGCTAATGCGTAAGTATGCTCAGGAAGTCGACATGGTCATTATGATTTCAACTATGTTGCATTCCATAGCAACTGGTAATTTATTGCCTTCAAGAGTAAAAAGTATTTGTGTAGACATTAACCCATCTACTGTTACTAAACTTGCAGATAGAGGCAGTGCACAAGTTGTTGGTATTGTTACTGATGTAGGTGCATTCTTGCCAGTTTTATACAATGCATTGCATGAATGAATTATTTTATTCTTTTTTCTTTTTTTTATTTTTTTAATTATTCTCAATTATTTTTAATCATTTAGTATTTTAAATTTGTATTATTTTTTAATAATTTACTTAATTTTATCAATTGGTGTCAATATGGATGAAAGAATTATAGATGTGGATGGGAATGAAATTATAATCTCTGTAGATGGTATTGATGATATGGAACTTTCAGAATTGGAGATTGCAGATATAATCATTGAAGATGCAGAAGATCCTGAAGGAGACCTTATAATCACTGCAAAGTATCTTAATGTAGAATTCGGAGAAGTTTACCCTGCAGAAATCGTTATTGAAGATGGTCTCTTTAAGGAGGTCATTCCAATCATTGCTGATGATGATGACGAACTTGACTTGGATTATGATGGCATTTTAATTCCAGGATTCATTGATTCCCATATTCACATTGAAAGTTCAAAACTATCCCCTTCCAATTTCGCTAAAGCGGTATTGCCTTATGGAACCACTTCTGTAGTGGCGGATCCTCATGAAATTGCAAATATTTTAGGAATTGAGGGTATTGATTGGATGGTAGAAGATGGAAATAATGCACCATTTGATTTTTATTATGCTGTTCCTTCCTGTGTTCCAGCTACAAGTTTTGACAACTCTGGAGCAGTAATTACCAGTTCTGATGTGGAAGAATTGCTGAAACGTGATGAAATGGTTGCTCTAGGGGAAATTAATTTTCAAGAAGTTCTAGCTGGAGATGAAGAAGCCTTAAGGAAAATAGAGGTGGCTCATGAATTAGGAAAACCTATTGATGGTCATGCTCCTTTGTTGTCTGGTGAAGACTTGAAAAAATATATTTCATATGGCATTACAACTGACCATGAATGCACAAGTTTTAAAGAAGCTATTGAAAAGTCTCGTCTTGGCATGACAATCATGGTTCGTGAAGGCTCATCTGCAAGGAATATTGATGCTATTTTAAACTATGAGGATAGATTGAATTACTTGATTGAAGAGGAAATGGCTGGAAGAGTTGTTGTGGAAACTATTGATGATGCTATGGCCATTCCACCATTTGACCTTTTGGTTTGTGATGACATTGATGCAAAAGACTTGTCTCAAGGGCATTTGGACAAAGTTATTAAAAAAGCCGTTTCATTAAACATTAATCCTAAGGAAGCAATTAAAATGGTTACATTCAATCCTGCAGAGCATTACGGCTTAAACTGTGGTGCAATTGAAGAAGGCAGAATTGCAAATTTTGCTTTGGTTGATGACTTAAGAAACTTGAATGTCAGCAAAGTGTGGGTTCATGGAGAGCTTGTAGTTGATGAGGGGGAGGTCTTGTTTGAAACAGAATCCATTGAATCTAAACCTAGCATTGTTTTAGATGAAGTCAAAGCTGAAGATTTTGATGCAAAAATGGAAATGAGTTGGACCAATTCATTGATGGATGAGACAACTAATGTTTTTGTGATTAAGGCATTTGATAATGACTTGATTACAGAAAAGTGTGAAGAGACCCTGCTTGTTCAAGATAGTGTCATCCAACCGGATTTAAATAAGGATGTCGTTAAGATTGCTGTATTAAACAGGTATGGTGGAAACAATATAACAAATGGTTTCATTAAAGGATTCAATCTAAAAAACGGAGCTTTTGGAGGGTCAGTGGCACATGATTCTCATAATATTTTTGTCATAGGAACCAATAGTGAAGATATGGCTAAGGTGGTTAACATAATTAGAGATTATCAAGGTGGACTAGTTGCTTATTCCTCAGAAGAAAATATTTGTGAAGTTTTGGATTTGCCAATTGCTGGACTAATGTCCAATAAGGATATTGATTATGTAACAGAAAAAAATAGAAAACTGAGAGAAGCAGTAAATAAATTAGGATGTAATCTAACTTCTCCATTTACTACTTTATCATTTATGGCATTGCTTGCAATTCCCCATTTTAAAATAAGCAATCAAGGGTTATTTGATGTAGATAAGCTTGAATTTATAGATTTAATACATAATTTTTAAATTAATTTATTTATTTTAATCTTTTTTTATTCATTTTCCAGAATATTAAATCCTTGACTGATTAAATTTTCCTTTAATATTTGAATAGATTCTTTTTCCTCATCATTTCCTACTCTTTTAATGATTCTTTCAGATTCTCTAAATCTTTCGAGGAAGTATTTTTGTGCATCTTCATCTACGATGTTTATTCTGGAATAATTTACCAATGCTTCAATTAATGCATGAATTGCTCTATTTAATGGTTTAACGCATTTATTCTTAATATTAAGTTCAACCACTTCTGATTTAATGAAATTCACATCGCTTGATTTGATATCATCTTCTCTTAAACTTGTTTTCAAGCTTTTAACTTCGCATATGAAATAGGCATCAGCATCAGTTAGATATGCTAATTCGCCATTGCTTTTGGTTTTATTAGAGATTCTACTCAGATAATCGTCAGGGATTGTATTTGTTGTTGCAAGGGTAAACATTAATGGATCAGCTGTAATATTTACAATAAATTCTTCTTTGTCTTTAATGTTTTTAATGGTGTTTCCACCTTCAAAAATTCTTAAGAAAACCTCATTATCATTCAAGACTCTTAGTCCAAAAGGTGCTGCATTGGAATTTCCATTCTTATCTATTGTAGTGATGATAACTTCATATTGCTGGTCTTCATACATGCCTATTTTTGTTAAATCGATTTCCATTTTTTTACCCCTAATTAAATTGTTTTTAAACGCTAATAGTATTTATTAATAATTAATTATATAAACTTTTTATAGTATAAATGATAAAATTATATATAATATATTAAAATAACTAAAAATTAAAAATAATGGATTTAATAACTTAATTTTAATAAAAAAATTTTATAAGAGTGTTTTTTCAACTTATAAGGTGGTTTTATGAAATATCAGATGTATTATGAAATGATGGAACAACCAGAAGCTTTAAGAAGGACTTTTGCTTCTGAATTGGATAATATGGCTAATATTTCTAAATTAGCACAGTCTGTTGATACTATTTATTTAATTGGTTGTGGAAGTTCTATTTCCACTTGCTATTCTATTAGAGATGCTTTAGCATCTGTATCTGATTTAAGAATTGAAGTTTTCACTGGTTATGAATTTGTTTATAATAAAAAATTAACAGAAGGTGAAAATTCATTGTTTATTGCAACTTCTCAGTCTGGTGAAACTGCAGATACTTTAGCTGCTTTAAGAAGAGCTAATGAATTTAACATTGATACTGTTTCCATTTCAAACGAACCTGAAAGTTCCATGATTAAGGAAGCCAAATATTCTGTAATAACCTTAGGGGATACTGAAACAGCTATTCTAGGTACTAAAACATATATCACTCAATTGGCTTGTCTTTACCAAATCTTATTTGCCGCTTCAGGTTATGATAAAGCGGATGAGATTTTAGAACAGTTATCTGCTATGCCTGATTTAATTGAAGAACTTCTAAAAACTACTGAAGAGGATAATAAGAAATTGGCAGAAGAATTAAAAGATGAAGAAGGATTCTATTGTTTAGGTAGTGGTGTTAACTTTGGTCTTGCTTATAAATTAGCTATGACCATGTTGATGGAAGGAGCTATCAAGCATGCTTGTCCACTTTATTCCTCAGAATATAGGCATGGTTTAATAGAAAGGGCAGAAAAAGATGTTCCATTAATTTTCTTGGATGCTGATTTGGAAAGTGATGAGTTGACTAAGATAGCTATTAGAAATTCTAGAGATGAATTGTCTGCAAATGCAATTATATATAATCTTAAAGATTATGCAGACATCAATCCATTGCTTGCACCATTTGCACTTGTAATTCCTTTAGAATGGTTTGTTTACTATTTAGCACATTTCAATGGAGAAGATCCAGGTAGTACAAGACATATTGGTAAAGTAAGATATGAATAATCCTTTGATTATTCATTTTTTTATTAATAATCTACATTAATATTTATTAATATCATTTTTTAATGATTATTTTCATTATTCTTTTTTTTTATTTTTTTATTCTTCAAGTTCTTCTAAATTATATTTTTTTTAAGGTGATCTTATGGATTTTTATATAGTTAATGGTGGTCCAAGAAAGAAATACAATACTGTACAATTATTGGAAAAGGCAAGTGAAGGGATTTTTGATGAATTAGAAAACAATCAGATTGAGGATATAAATATTCATCAGATTCGTCTTTATGATTTGGATTTTAAAGGATGCAAATCTTGTTTTCACTGCAAAAGAATTGGGGGCAAATACTATGCTCAGTGCCCTATAAAGGATGATTTGAGAGAATTGCTTCCTGAAATCAAGAATTCTGATGGCATTGTATTTGGAAGTCCAATTTACTTCGGTGAAATAACAGGGGAACTTAGGTCATTTATGGAAAGGTTTCTGTTTTCTGCATTGGTTTATGGAGGAGAGTCTAATGCACCTAAAAGAATGCCTATTGGGATGATCTATTCCATGAATGTTACAGAAGAAGTGTTTAATCAGATTTATGGGAACAAATTTGACATTCTGGAAAATTCCATATCTAATCTTTACTCAAGGCCATATTCCCTGAAAGTTTTTGACACTTTCCAATTTTCTGATTATTCTAAGTATGAAAATTATGCATTTGATCCTGAATTGAAAGCTAAAAGAAAAGAGGAACATTTCCCAATAGACTTGAAAGACGCTTATGATTTGGGTGTAAAAATAGCTCAAGATAGTTTGAAAATAAATTACTGAGTAAAAATAGGAATATATAAAAAAATAGTAGAAATATAAAAAAATAGTAGAAATATAAAAAAATAGTAGAAATATAAAAAAATAGTAAAAAAATAAAATAAAATTAATTGAATAATGTTAAAAATAAGTCAATTCACTTATTCTTTGTCGATAGCTAATGCAATATCATCTGCTTTTACAGTTTGTCTTTTTGCAATTTTAGCGTATTCAATTGCTTTTTTAGCTACTGCTGCTGCGTCAGCTTCTAAGTATTCTACTAATGCAACTACAGCTGCATCACTTACTCTTTCAGCACCAGCTTCTTTAATAATCCTATTTACAGGAGCTTTAGGAATTGCCATATTTTTCACCTCCGTTATAATAGTATAGTAATATTATATCATTACTTAGTATTAAAACTTTTCCTTTTTTTACTTAAATTTTCTTAAATTCCCATATCTATATTGTCAATTCTTATTTTTCAAATATATTTGAATTTAAAATTTATTTTATAAAAATAGTTAATAATTTATAATATTTCAAAATTTTAGAAATTTATATGAAATTTAATAAAAAACTTAATAAAAAAATGGAGGAAATTAAAAAAATATTTTTGCAAGAAGATCTTGCAAAAATTAAAAAAAGTTAGATGTTAAATATGTGTTTTATGTTAATTTAAAAAATTAAAAAGATTAAAAATTAATTTAATCTTTTTAAAGGTTGAGATAAATATTCGAATTAATTTATTAAATAAATTTATTCGATGTCTATTTTAGTTTTAGGAACTATTCTTTTTGGGATTGTTACGAATAAGGTTCCGTTGTTGTGTTTTGCAGTAATTTCTTCTTTTACAATGTCTTCAGTTAAAGTAACGGTTCTGTCTGCTTCACCTACTTTGATACCGGAAACAATTAAAGTTGCTGGATCTTCTTCAGTACTTTCAATGTTTTTCATGATGTTTTCAAAGCATGCTTTAATGGTTACAGAGTTGTTAGTTGCTTCAATGGAGATGTCTTCTTTTTCAATACCTGCTAAGTAAGCTTGTAAGTAGTAGAAATCTTTGTTTTCTGCTAAGTCAATGCTGATATTTCCGGTTGCAACGGTATCTTTGTAGCCTTGGTATCTGGTATCGAAATTCTTTTGAAGAGCTTTCATTGCAATGATGGTGTCGTCGATAGTTTTGCTAAGGTTTTCACCAACTTTTCCTGCAACGTCTTTACTTTTGTTTAAGGTTTCATCGAGTTTTTCTTTGTTAGCTTCAGTTCTTGCTTCAGCTTTAGTTCTGAAGTCTTCTCTGAATTTTTCTGCTTTTTCTTTAAATTCATCAGATTTGGAAGTTTCAGTTTCTACTTCAACTTCTTCAAATTCTACTTCAATGTCTTCTTTTACATCTTCAGGCATAGTAAAAACTCCTTTACATTATTTTTAAAATTCATAAAATTTGTACCTATGTTTTATAGATAAAAATTTTTATAAATTATAAACAGGATCTATAAATTTTATAAAATTTTTTATAAAACTTAGTGTACATTTATTTCTAATGTATACTATATAACTCATATCTTATAAATATTTCTATGAATTGTATACATTTTATTTATTTAGTATACAAAATTCCTAATTTTTTTAAGATTTTTCTCAAATTTTTTGGAGATTTTAAAAATTTAGAATTTTTTAGTATACTTTTTATTTACAATGTATACTAGTAATTCATCATTTATAAACTTTTCTATTTTAGTAATAAAAAGTTACTAAAAGTTTTGATAAAAATAGTTGAATTAGAATATGGTTTTTTAAAATAGTAAAAATATTGTAAGAATAGAGTAAGAAATAGTTAAAATAGAAATTAGTTAAAAAATTAAAAAAAGAGTTATGAAAAATTACTTAAGTTAAATCAAAGTAATTTTCATCGTCTTCATATTCCTCTTCTTCTTCAACTCTTTCTCTTTTTTCAACTTTCATAATTAAATCGATAATTTCTTCGATACCTTCCCCTTCTGCCGCTGAGATAAGCAATGGATTTTCACATTTGTCAATGTACTCTTGTACATAATCATGTCTTATGCCATCATACTCTGCAATATCCATCTTATTGAATAAGTAGATGATAGGTGCATCAAATACATTTTGAATCTCTTCCAATAGATTGTATTGGTTTTCAAGAAGGTATCCGCAGGTTTCAGATCCATCAAAAATAAATAATATTGCGTCTGCCAAGTGTTCAAGAGCTACCATAGCATTCAATTCAATATCATTCATGTCTCCAATTGGCCTATCCAATAAACCTGGAGTGTCAATGATTTGGTAATGCTGCCATTTTTTCTCAAAGTGTCCGATTTGAATACCTTTTGTTGTAAATGGATAGTTTGCCACTTGTGGCTCTGCATCAGTAATATGGGTAAGCAATGTTGATTTGCCTACATTTGGAAAACCTGCAATTACAATGCTTATTGCATCAAAGTCAACGGTAGGCATGTTTCTCAATGATTGTTTTGCAAAGTCGAGAAAATCAAGGTCTTTTTCAATCTTATGCACAACTGAAGAGATTCTTCCATAAGCTTGTTTTCTAAGGCCAGTTGCCCTTTCGGAGGATGATTTTCTTATTTTTGCACCATATTCCTTTTCAAGCTGGGTAATGATACCATAAGCCCAATTAAGTGCACCTAATGCTTGCTTGAAATCATCCACACCTACAGTGATGTCGATATAATCTTGATAAAATTCAGGTAACTCTTCAATTTCAGGGGTACGGTCCAAGATCATTTTAAGCCTATCTTTAATAACTTGGCAAGCAGTGATCACTCGGGTTTCTTCAATACGTTTGCCCTTTAAGTGTTTAGGCATCTTTTCTCCTCTTCTCAAATCAGCTGCCTTCTTACCTCTTCTGAAACCTTTATCTAATAATTCATCTGGAGTTGGAATAGTTGGTAACATCATTTTTTATCACCATGTAATCATAATATTTAATTTTAGTAATTTAATAATTTTAGTAATTTTAATAATTTTAGTAATTTTAGTAATTTTAGTTATTTTAATAATTTTAGTAATTTTAGTAATTTTAGTAATTTTATAAATATAATTCTTTTATAATTCTAAAAGTATAGGTCTATTGTTTAAGTTAATACTTTTATAAAAAGCTTTATTTAAATATTTGCCCTTGGAATTTGTATACTTTTGTATTTTTATCCAACCATGCATCTGGTCTAAGCCCTGCCTTCATGCAGGTGTGGGATAAGAATTCTTCCTTATCCATATTGTGCTCTGGAGCAACTTGTGGCAAGAGCAATCCCCTATAGAATCCATGTTCAACAATCAATCCATCTTCTCCAATGATAATATTGTCTAAATAATCTATTGGTTTTTCAACTTCAATGATTTGAGGTTTGGTTAAAACGGTTATCTCATAATCAAGTGAATCCAATTCGCTTTCATCAACACTTGGAAAACGTGGATCTCTCATTGCTGCAGAAATTGCTGAATCAATGACCGCATCAATCAATGGATAAACAGGTTCAGGGTAACCGATGCATCCCCTTAGATTATTGTGTTTGTTCAATGTGACAAAAACTCCAAGTTCATCATGCATATATTCAGGACAATCTGAAGGTGTGTCAATTTTTCTATTTTCCTTGACATATGTTTCAATAGCATCTCTTGCTACACTTAACAAATATTTTCCATCTTCTTCACTTAACATATTTTCACCTTCAAGTTTTTCCAAGATTTTTAAAATTTTAATGCATATTTTTTTAAAATTTATCTAAAATATCATTTTTAGATAAGTTCATCTACATATCTTTTTATCAATTCGTTTAGTATTTGTCATAAATCGTTTATTTTAATTCTTGCTTCAATTAAATTGATAGTAAATAAATTTAATAAAGAATTAATTAATTTAATTTTGAATAAACAATAGCTATTTGATTTAGCTACTTCCACCTACCATAGCATTCAAAATTCTGGTGTGTGGTCCACCATCACCGACTGGTGCAGTTTGTCCACCTTTACCACAGTAACCGACACTAAGCTTGAAGTCAGAACCTATTCCATCAACACCTTTTAGTGTTTCAAGTATGTTTCCAGATAATGAAACATCACGGAAGTGATCTTTAAGTTCACCATTTTCAATCTTGTATGCTTCAGTTGCATTGAATTGGAAAATTCCTTTTCCAGTATCAACTTGTCCACCTCTTGAACCCTTAAGGTAAATTCCATCATCGATGTCTTCGATAAGCTCTTCAAAACTTAGGTCACCAGGTTCAAGGAAAGTGTTACTCATCCTTACAATAGGTTGGTCACTGATTGATGCCCTTGCATTTCCAGTAAGTGGGATTCCTAATTTGCCTGCACTTTCTCTAGATGTGAGGAATGATACAAGCTCTCCATTTTTAACGATTTGATTCTTTCTGGTTTTGACTCCCTCTACATCATATGGGTAATAACCGAATCCATCCTTATAGCTTGAATCGTCATAAATGTTTACAATGTCAGTTCCAATTTTCTTGTTCATTTGGTCATGCAATATGGAATCATCCTGAAGGACAAGGTCTGCCTCAACAGCATGCCCTACAGCTTCGTGAATGAATACTCCTGTAAGGTTATTGTCTGCTACAATTGTAAAGCGTCCTGATGGGGCTGGTTTTGCATCCAATAGTTCAGTTGCTTTCTCCCCAATCTTTCTTCCAAAGGATTCAATGTCTGCGTCTTGCAATATTTCGAACCCTTTCACTCCACCTAAACTGCCATGATTGAATTGAATCAATTCTCCATTTGAGGCAACAGCATTAAGTGCAAGTGCCACTCTTGAACTGTCTACAAGGATTTCACTTCCTTCACTGCTTACAAAGGCGGTTTGACTTTCACCATCTGAGTAGCTGACAGTTGTACTAACTACCTTTCCAACATTGCTTGCCTTGTTTGCTTCCTGAATCAATTCCTTCTTATCTTCAATGCTCACATCGCTTAGAGAAATTTTTCTCTCAGTCTTTACATTGTCCTCTACAATTTCACATTCTGCAAGTTCAATGTCTCCGGTGAGTGAGTTTGATATTTTGATTGCCTTTTCACTTATTTCTTCTAACTTTGAAAAGTCGTTTGTGGAAGCAAATCCCCATGCTCCATTATTCAATACTCTTATTCTTGCAACAGTGGAAAGGCCTGTGTTGATTTCCTGTATTTGATTGTCTTTCATGATTATGCTTGTATTGTTCCCGTTTCCTGCTCTTATGTCAGCATAATCAACCTTATCATCAATTTTAGTTAATATTTTTTTAAATAAGTCTATATGCTCTTCCATTTTAAGACTCCTTTTTATTATTCCATAAATTTTTTGTAAAATTTTTATAAAGTTTAATCATTATTATTTTATTGTTTTTAATAAATATAACTATTCATAAATGCATAATATTATAATAAATTATAAATAAAATTTAAAAGATATAATTAATCATGACTAAACATGAGTTAAAAGTTAAACCTATTGAAAATGGTACTGTGATTGACCATATTCAAGCCAATAAGGCACTTCAAGTATTAAAGATATTGGGACTTCCAAAGGAAGGGATTAATGTTGCTCTTGCTATGAATGTTCCTTCTAAATTAGGTTTTAAGGACATAGTTAAAATTGAAAATAGGGAAGTGGAACATACTGAAATAGATAAAATTTCCTTAATTGCTCCTAATGCTACCATAAACATTATTAGAGATTATGAAATTGTTTCTAAAAAGAAAGTGCAATTAGTGGAAGAATTGAATGGCATTGTAAAATGCACTAACTCAAAATGCATATCAAATACTGATGAGCCTATTGAAAGCAAATTTTATTTGGTTGAATCTGATCCCATCACACTCAGATGTCATTATTGTGAAAGGTTAGTTCAAGCAGAAGAGATTTCAAAACAGTTTTAACGGGTTTTAACTTTTTCTATTTTTTTATTTAACATTATATATTTTTAAGGTAGTGGAATTATGTGGGAAATGATTTGGCCACTATTGATTGTCGTTTTATCAAATACTTTTTATAATATCTGCACTAAATCCACTCCCTCAAATGTAAATGCCTTTGGCACTTTGATGTTAACCTACATAACTGCAGCAATATTAACTGGAGTTGTCTTTTTATTTTTGGTAAAGCCTGAAAACGCTATTGTCGAATTGTCTAAGGTCAATTGGACTTCCATTGTTTTGGGAATAGCTATTGTGGGATTGGAACTTGGATACATTTTCATGTATCGTGGAGGATGGAAAGTCAGTTCAGGGGCACTTGTAGCTAATATTTGCTTAGCTATTGCCTTACTCATTGTCGGTGCAGTATTGTATGGTGAAAACATTACCTTAAAACAGGTTTTAGGAATCTTTATTTGTATTGCGGGTCTATTTTTAATAAACCTGTCATAGAAATCATTTAAGACTAATTCATATTCTATTTTTAAAAAAAGTAAATTAAGAAGTTAAAAATAACTTCCTTATCATTAATATTTTTAGCATTTCATTTTTATATAACTTCATTAATTAAATGATTAGCAAGTCTTTCTGCTAATGCTAAAATCAATAGAATCGGTGGCTTTCCAGGGGATACTGGTATAACACTTGCATCTCCAACATAAAGTCCATCGATTTGAGTCTTTAAGTTCTTGTCAACCACTTCTCCGATTGCAGCTGTTCCTCCAGGGTGAGCTCCTCTAAAGACTGTTGAAGTCATGGTTGTTGCATCAACGCCTGCCTTTTCAAGAATTGATCCTGCAGCTGCTGCACCTTGAGCAAGTCTTCTGATATCATCGATTGTATTGAATTTCTTAACGTTTCCATCAATGTCAACAGAACCTACCATATCATCCTGCACCTTTACCATAATGCTTAAGATATCCTTATCTTCAACATCTGGATTGGATTCCTTGATGTATTTGGCAATAAATGATGAGAAGTGAGGTGCTAAAATGTATTCTTTTCCAACAGCAAGTCCATTCATTTGAACTTCACTGTTGTAATTAATGTCTTTTAAGTATCCTCCAACAGATACGAATGGGTCAAAGAACAATTTGTTTCCTGCATCAATTCCAGTTTTCTGCAAAATGACTGCAGAATCAATTGCTCCTGCTGCAAGGATTACCAAGTCGGTTTTTATGGTTTTGCTTTCTCCATCTTGAATGTATTCTACAGCGCTTACCTTTTTGTCTTCAGTTAATATTTTTTCTACTTCAGCATTTTCTATTAGCTCTGCACCATTTTCAATTGCAATGTCTACAAAGTCTTTTCCACTCCATTTTGCATCGCGTGGACAACCGAATGAACATTTGCCGCATGGCTTGCAGTCTTCATCTCTAATGAACTTTGGCATTCTGATTGCATCGAATCCACATTCACGAGCAGCATCTATGAATTTCTGTGTCCCTTCACCAATATGGTCATCATCCATTTGGTGAACGCCAGTCAATTCTTCTATTGTTTTATATTCCTTGCTAAGGTCTATTCCGAGTTCTTCTCTGAATTCATCTTCAAGAACTCTTACCCCATTTCCTGCAGCAACTATTGTAGATCCTCCAACGCAAGTGGTCTTTAATAAGTCTAAACTGTTTTCATTTTCAAACCTTTTATCATAGTATTTCATGTCATAAGTGCCATATGCATCTTTACTATGTATATATGGTCCTCTTTCTATTATGGTTACTGGAATATTTGCCTTTGCAAGCTTCATAGCTATGATTGCTCCTCCGGCTCCAGTTCCTACAACTACTACCATTCTTTGTCTCCATTATTTGATTTATAAATTCTTTATATAATTTTTTTAATTTCTTAATAATTTTATAATTAATAATATTTTGTTTTTAGATTATTAATTACTTATCCCTTCAGTTTAATATTTATCTTTATAATATAAATATTTAACAATTGTTATATTTTTATACAAAATAATTTTATTTTTAGATTTTAGAAAATAGAAAAATAGAAAAAAAGAAAGAATAATAAAAATTATTCTTTTCAATAATTGTTTTTTAATTTTAAATCTTGTTTAAGATACAAAGATCTCAATGAATTTAGCATAAGCAGGTCTTGTGATGAATACACCAATTAAAACCCCTATGATTGTAGTGAATGCGAAACCTGCGATGGTACCGATACCACTGCTTCCTCTTGCAAATCCAACATATGCAAGTGGCAACATAGCAGCTATTAATGTTCCTGCAGATGCGAAGATAATGAACAATGCATTTTTAACATTCATTTGAGTTCTTGTTCTTCTGTGTCTTGTGTTTTCATCATCGTGGTGCAATACCTCATCTGTAATGATGATCTGGTCGTCTACCCCAGTACCTACAGATGCGATTAAACCAGCTATTGCTGCAAGGTCTATGTTCCAGTGGATAATGGAAGCAATACCTAAGATAATGATTATCTCAGAAATTGTTGTGATTAAAATCGGAATTGCCAAGAATGCTCTTCTGTATCTTATGAATACAACCAATGCAATACCGAGTATTGCTAATAATCCTGCAATTAAAGCACCTTGTGCAAATTGTTGACCTAATTCAGGTGAAACTGTATTTGAACCGATAGTGTGGATTTTTACAGGAAGGGACCCAGTTTTCAAAACAGTAAATACTGTATTGGATTCCTCTTTTGCAGTTTCTACATCTGCAGCACTACCTGTTACTTCAACTTCAGCTACAGGTTCTCCACCAGCCAATTCTCCAGAAAGTTGCGGAGGATGCTCATCGATTTGCTTTCCATCCAGATACATCACTACTTCATGTCCACCTTTTCCTTTAGCAAGTTCTGCAAAGTTTTTAGCTCCTTCTGTTGTCAATGTAAATGGCACATGCCACTCTCCACTGTCTCCAACAACTGGTGCTTCAACTGAAGCAACATCACTACCTGTAAGGACAGTTACGTTATCTATTTTAGCTTCAAAAATACCTGGATTTCCAATCAGCCGCTCCACCTCTTCAGGTGTTTTTCCAGCCATTTCAACTATAACCATCTGGTCTCCGCTGGACCTTACCTTTACATCACTTACACCATAAAGGTTAAGTCTTTTATCCAAAACAGAGGTTACAACTTTCATTGTTGTATCGTTAACAGGATGTTCCAATTGCAATTGGATTGAAGATCCACCTTTCAAGTCAAGACCTTGTTCAACACCAAGGAATGCAATGCTTCCAATACTGATCAATAGGAATATTAAGAGGATAATTACTTGCCTATCTTTAAAGAATTTAGATAAATTACTTGCCATAATTATTTGCCTCCTTTTCCTTTTTGCTTTTTAGCTTTACGTTTATTGCCTTTGTTTTTTTGTTTTTTATTGGACTTTTTATTTGAAGGTTTTTCAGATTTTGGAATATTTTCTTCAACTTCTTCCATATGGTCTATTTTTTCCAATTCCTCTTGGATTTTAGTCATCACTTCATCATCTTCAACTTCAGTTTTCCTCTTAAGTTTATCTTTAAAGCTTAATTTGGATTTTTCTTCTTCAGATTTAGATGATTTGCTCTTGCTTGAAGATGAACCTACATTATATTTCTCTTGTTTTTTAGATTGTCTCCAATCGATGTAAGTCTTAAGGATTCCTAAGTTCATTAACCAAGTGGAAAGAATATCCCCAACCAATCCGATTACTAAAACTGCAGAAATATTACTTAATGTTGTTGCTTCAGGCATAATGATCTTGGTTACCACGAATAGGATTCCCATTGCAGCTATTGCCGCAAAGGACATGGTTAAACCAGTATACATAGCATTTTTTGCACGCTCTTCCACAGTTCCTTCTCTTCTTTTCAAAAGTCTGGTTGTAAGAAGAATATCTGTATCTACACTGTACCCAATAAGCATTAATAATGCACCTACAGATGCAATTGACAATGGAATCTTGAATATTGACATTCCTCCAAGTGCTATGAGTATATCACACAAAGCCGCTAGGATAATTGCAACAGATGGGACAGGTTCTCTAAATACAATAAACACGGTAATTGCCATAAAGAGGAATGCAAAAATCATAGCTACATAAATTTGTCCCATTGCCTCTTCACTTAAGACAGGCCCAATCTCATTGTAACTGATTACCTTGGCCTTTCCATTGATGGCATTTGTAAATGTACTTGAATTGATATTGTTTTCCAATTCCACAGTAACCTTATTGTTTCCATTACTTGTAACTTTTATATTGTTGGTGTTTAATTCGGCATCAAGTGTGTCTTCCAATTCACTTGGAGTTACGGAACCTAATAGCTGTAATTCCGCTTGTGAACCTCCTTTTAAGTCAACACCTTGTTCTAAGCCATTAAAACCTATAAGAACTAATGATAAAAGTGCAAGAATAATTGGAATCGCAATTAAGATCTTGTGGTTCTCCATCATTTTCTCTAACATTTTTCTTTTGCACCTAAAATATTTAATTTTTGAATTAATAATTTGGTATAAAAATTAATTTAATGATTTGTTTATTCATTAAAATTATACATTAATAATTTTCTAATTTATAGTATTAAATAGTTTGCTTAATAATCATTTTAATATTTGATTTAAATTATTAAATTGATATAGGATAGTTAAAAATAATTAGTATTAAAATGGTTTCAAATCAGATAAAAATTTAAAAATAGTAAAAAATAGTAAAAAATAGATTTAGTATAATGCTAAATCTAATGTCATATATAATCTATCAGTATCCTTTTGGAGCTTGTCAAGACTTTTATCTTTAGTCTTTATGCTGAATTGCTGAACTACCCTTGCACCTCTTGCTCTCACTTTCATTTCCATTTTTTCTAAAGCGGATTCGCCATCAGAAGTGTTTGTAGTTGTAAACAAAACAATGTCTTTTCCACGTAAATTGCATCTGTCAATCAATGTAATGATTGCAGGAGTAGGGTTGTTTGCCCAAGTAGGTGTGCCTATGTAAATTGTATCATATTCTTCTAAATCAAGAGTTGGAGGGTAGATTTCTGTTTTGCTTTCTCTAAATGCGTCAATGGTTGATGTGAATCTATTTCTAATGCCATCACGCTTTTTCATATCCTTGATTTGACAGATATCACACCTTAAATTGACTGCAAGTGTTTCTGCAACTACCTTTGTTTTTCCTCCATCTGAATAGTATAAAATTATCCTTTCCATAGTTTTTCCCCTTGAACTATTTTTTAAAAAATAATCTATTTAAATATTTGCATGATATCAAATATTTAAATTTAGACTATTATTCAAGTTTTTATTAATTATTATGGGTGCATTCCAAAGAAGTCCAAACCGGTTTTTTCATCAAATCCGCACATGATGTTCATGTTGTGAACCGCTTGGCCAGATGCTCCTTTTACTAAGTTGTCAATAGCTGAAATGATGACCAATCTGCCGGTTTCATCCATTTCAAAGCAACCGATTTGAGCATAGTTGGATCCTCTTACACTGCTTAAGCGTGGAATTTCCCCATCTTCCAATATTTGAATGAATGGTTCTCCTTTATAGGTTTCCTTATAGATGTCCAATACCTCTTCACTAGTTACATCTGCACCATCAACTAGGAAACAATGGTTAGTGGTAAGTATTCCTCTGATTACTGGCACCAAATGAGGGGTGAATGAAACCTTGACATCTGAAAATGCACCAAGTTCCTGTTGAATCTCAGGCATATGTCTATGTTGGGTTACCTTATATGGATTTACATTGTCTCCAATGTTTGGATAATGGGTTGTTGCAGCAGGGTTTACTCCAGCGCCGCTTACTCCAGTTTTGGAATCGAAAATCATTCTATCTGCAAGTTTTGCCTTTGACAATGGGTATCCAGACAAGATAGCACCAGTTACAAAACATCCAGGGTTAGCAAGCAAGGTTGCATTTTTGATTTCTTCTCTGTGAATTTCAGGAAGTCCGAAAACCCCTTTCAAGTCAGAAGTATGCTCAATTCCATACCATTTTTCATAAACGTCAATGTCATTGAATCTGTAATCTCCACTTAAGTCAATGACTTTTGCTCCAGTATCAAGTAAATCAGGCACGATTTTCATTGAAGCTCCATGTGGAGTTGCTGTAAATATGATGTCTGCATCCAATTCACTTGGCTTTTTGTTTCTAAATACTAAATCAGTTCCTCTAATATGTGGGTGAACTTTATGAACTGGAGTTCCTTCAAACTGTCTTGAAGTTATATCCACTATTTCAACTTCTGGATGAGCAGAAAGAAGTCTGATCAATTCTCCTCCAGTATATCCGCTTCCACCTACAATTGCTACACTTACCATTTTTCCACCTTTTTATAAGTTAATCATTAATCATTATTTCTTAATTTTTTAATTTTAATTATTATTTAATCTTAATCATTTATATAAAATTGATTAATCATCATTAATAACATTTGTACAGTCCAAATTCTTTTCTTCCAATTCGGAATGCTTTATTCTATTGATGATTTTACAGGTACTGTCGAGTTCTCCTTTTCTGTAATCTTTAACTCTTTTAGCTACAGCTTTGATTCCTCGTTTATCCAGTTGTTCCTGAAGCTTTGCAATGTCATGATTTTGGTCTGAACCGATAGCTATTATGTCCGGCTGAATTTCCTCTACAATCTTGAACATGTCACCATCATAACCAATGTAAGCTTCATCAACGGGCTTAAGATATTTGATCATTTCTAATCTTTGGTTTTCATCAATAACAGGAATTCTCTTTTTCTTTTTAACAGTTGAATCTCTTGCTATTACAACTACAAGGACTGCATCCTCTCCACCTAATTCCTTTGCTTTTTCAAGATACAATCCATGTCCCGGATGTAATAAATCAAATGCTCCTGTTGCCATTACTTTCATATTTTAATTCTCCATCTAATAATAAAATATATAATTATAATTTTTTTAGTTTTTTTTAATTTTTAAATTAGTTTTTTTAATGTTTAGATTTAGTT
>NZ_JAFRJO010000030.1 GCF_017432245.1 Methanobrevibacter sp. | reverse complement strand
TTTTTATTTTTTTCTTTTAATTTTCTATTTTTTTAATTTTTTCTATTTTTTCAGTATTTCTATTTTTTAAATTTTTCATAATTTTTTTCTTTAATTATATTAATTGTAGGCATGATAATTTTAATATTTATGAGTTTATGATTGATTTAATTAATCTTATTTTAATTTATTTTAGTAGTTACACTATTTTCATATCATAATATCCACATGCATCTACATATCCTTCTATATTTTAACTAATTTTTATAAAAAAATAATATTTAAATAATTTAACTATAATATATTATACTGTTTAAAAAAAGTTATGAGGCATAAAATGGCAAATAATGGACATGGACATCATGGAGCTGCAAATTTGACTCCTGAACAACAGAAACAAATGATTGAACAGGAATTAAGGCTCTTTGAACATATGAAAAATATTAAATACAAAATAGCTGTTATGAGTGGAAAAGGCGGAGTAGGTAAATCCACAGTAGCTGCTAACTTAGCTGAAGCTTTTCAGAAAAAAGGATTATTAACTGGTATACTTGATGCAGATATTCACGGACCAAACATTCCTAAGATGTTAGGGGTTGAAGGTAAGGATGTAATGATTGAACATGGAGAAATGATTCCTGTAATGAGCAATAATGGAATCAAGGTCATGTCAATGGGATTCTTAATTGATTCTCAAGACACTCCAATCATTTGGAGAGGCCCTCAAAAATCAGGATCCATTAAGCAATTCATGGCAGACACTGCATGGGGAGATCTTGATGTTTTAATTATTGATAACCCTCCTGGAACTGGAGATGAGCCATTGACTGTACTTCAGTCATTGCCAAATGTTGATGCGGTAATTATGGTAACCACACCGAACAGCCTATCTCAGGAAGATGTATTGAAATGTGTAGGTATGGTTAAGATGCTAAACATTGAGGATATTGGACTTATTGAGAATATGTCTTATTATGTATGTCCTCATTGCGGTGAAAAAACCAACATATTCGGTGAGTCCCAAGGAGAAAAATTTGCAAATGATATGGGAGTTGTTTATTTAGGTAACTTGCCTTTAACTGAACAGGTTCCTGAATCTGCAAATCAGGACAGCACTATGGTAAATAGTTATGCTGATTCTGAAGTCAGTCAAAAGTTTTCAGAGATTATTGACAATATAAAATTAGCGTTTTTAGATGATGAATAATCAATTCACTCATCTTTTCTATTCTTTTTTTAATTTATATTCTTTCTTTTTTTCATAATTCTTTTTTTTAATTTTTTAATCATTATTTAATTTAATTAAGTATTTTTCAACGATTAATGTTCAAATAACTCTTTTTTAAAACAGATTAAGATAATTTTATATAGTTAAGAAAACATAAATTATTATATAAAATTGTATGTTTTTCAATCAATTTTATGCTTTTTAAATCAATTTGAAGACTATAATTATAAATTATAAAAATAAATTATCTTTTTAGTCTTAAGGTATTTAGAGGTATTTGTATGACTATATTGGATGGTATTTTAGAAGATAACAAGAAATTTGTCGAAAACTTTGAAGGAGAGGAAATGTCTCACCATGCACAAAAGAAGTTAGCTATTCTTACTTGTATGGATTGCAGATTAATCGACTTCTTTGAACCCGCTTTAGGACTTAAAAGAGGAGATGCAAAAATAGTCAGAAATGCAGGAAACTCCATTGTAGGAGAAGATGCAATCAGGTCTATTGGTGCTGCATTATACAATCTCGGAGCTGAAGAGGTATTGGTTGTAGGTCACACTGAATGTGGTATGGCTGGCGCTGATGCAGATGCATTAAAAGAGAAAATGCTTGCAAGAGGCATAAAAGAGGAAGACATTGCAAAATATGACTTGGCAGAATGGATTGGTGGATTTGAATCTGAAGAGGCAAATGTGCTTGATGTTGTTGACAAGATCAAAAATCATCCATTGATTCCAGATGTTCCAGTGCACGGTCTTATAATTGACATTGTAACTGGAGAATTAAAAGTCTTGAAAGAAGATTATTAATGCAAACTTTTATATATGACGGTGTTCATAATATAATACCCGACATGTATGGAAAGTTCGATTAATTTCAATAAGATTTATAATATTTGATTAAAATTATTATAAGTTTTTAGAAAAGTTTAAAAAATTTTTTCTAAAATCTTTTTATTTTTATTGAAACCACCTAAAATTAATTTATTTCACCAAATTAGATTAATTTATCATATATCACTAAAAATAATTAATTTTGCAAATGTTAATTATTATAATTGTAACTGTAGTGCTGTTGCTATAAGTAATGGGGCTATCAAAGTTCCCGAACATACATTATACCACGACTTGGATTCGTGCTAAGTTATGCCAAAGGCTTAGCTTTCAATTAATAACCAGTTAATTGAAATTGTAGAAAAATAAACATCATCAAAATCATACTTTATAGGACGCTTTCTTTTTTAGTTCTATCTTTTAATTGCAATAGTAATTTAATTGCTATTTACTTGTCAACTTTATTATCCCACTTTATTAATAAAACCATATCCCACCTATTTATTCATAAGTTTTGATAATGGAGTAGTAATCTGAATTCGAATGTATTAAAAAGGTAAAAAATGAGCGTAAATGAATCTATTATTAAAAACAGTGTATCCGGCAGTAAAACTTATTTTAAAAATGAAATTGAGGGAAATGAATATTCCACTATATTGAAAGAAAGATCTAGACGTAGAAGATCCTCCCGTTTACAAAGCAATGAAGTTCAGGTAGTCACATGCCCTAATTGTGGGTCCAGTGAATTTTTCATGGATTATATCCATTCTGAAAAATCATGTAAAAAATGTGGCTTGGTTCTTGAAGAGAACATTGTTGATTCTACCTTTAGAGGAACCGCTAGAGATAAGGAAGGTAATTTCAAAAGTCAGAATGGTGCACCTAATGACATAACCATTCATGATGGTGGATTGTCAACCACTTTTGATATTAACAAAGGAAACATAAAAGATTATACCAAATGGAAACGCTTGAGAAGATTGCATAATCAATCTCGTGTAGGCGGCACTCGTGATAGGAATTTATCCAGGGCTTTCACTGAGTTGGGTTTAGTAATTTCCAATTTAGCTCTTTCAAATAGTGTAAAAAGGGAATCTGCATCCATTTATAGGAAAGCATTGGATAAGGATTTAGTCAGAGGCAGAAGCATTAGCAAGCTTTTGGTTGCTACAGTTTACATTTCATGCAGACTCTGTAAGGTTCCACGTACTTTAGATGAAATCGAGAAAGGAACTGGAATAGACCAAAAGACCATTAGCAAAAATTACAGATTCCTAGCAAGAGAATTAGGTATTAAGTTATCCCCTATATCTCCAAATGATTATATTCCAAGATTTGCTAGCAAATTAGGATTGTCTTCCAAAGTGGAAGTTAAATCCATTGAAATCATTAATCAGGCAAAGGAATTAGGATTGACTTCAGGTAAGGACCCTGCAAGTGTTGCAGCTGCAACTTTATATGGAACTTCCATGTTGTTTGGAGAACGCAAAACTCAAACTGAGATTGCAAAAACTCTTAATGTAACTGAAGTTACCATTAGAAACAGATTTAAAGAATTAAACAATGAATTAGACTTTGTATAAGTTTAATCGTGTTTAATTTTAATTTTTTTAGCTATTTTTATTTTCCAATTATTTTATTTTTTCATCTATTCCTATTTTTTTTAAACCTCATTTGCAGAGCTTCTGCTTAATAGTATTAATGCAACTATTGTAATAATCACTCCACAAGCCATTAGTACTGTAGGCATTTCCAAATAGAATATCATTCCAAATGCAAGAGCTGCTATTGGCTCTCCAGAAGACAATATAACCGCTGTTCCTGCATCCATATGATTCAAGGAAATTGTTATGAATATGTAAGGCAATGCAAATGATACTAATGAATGCAACAATAGGAATGGGATATTTAAAGCAGGATTCAAGCTAACGAAATTTGCGATTTGAGTGAAACTGGTAAATGGAATTGTCACTACTGTAATTGTAATCAATGAGTATAATAGTATTGTAAATGTGTGCCTTCCCATATCAATTGATTTTCTTGATGTAACTGAGTATATTGCCCAAAAAACAGCAGATCCGATACCTGCAATTATTCCTATCCATGAAATGTCAATTGAATTTTCCTCAAGAAGTCCAGTTACCAATGTACAGCCAATAAGTACAAGAATTACACATAATACTTTAATTGAAGTTATTTTTTCTTTAAACAGGAAGTATTCCAATACCAAAACAAAAACAGGAGCAGTGCTTAAGAGTATAGCTGCAAGAGACAATGGTACTGTATTGATGGAACTATTGTAACATAAGTTCAATCCAAGAATGCATAGTCCACACAGTACAAATAATGGAATATCCTCTTTATTTATCTTCAATAGGCTTTTATCAGTAAGGAATATAGCTATAAATATGTATAGGATAGCTATTGAAAATCTTAAAAAAAGCAATGTGGTTGAATCCACTCCATTTTCAGTCAATGTTCGGACAAATATTCCAGTGGATCCAAACATTATTCCTGCAATGATTGGTAAAAGTAAGTATATCTTTTTCATTATTTCACTTATTTTTTTAATTCATTATATTTTATATATCTCATTTTATTAAATTTTTATCTTTCATCGATTAACTCCTATATTTTTCATATATTTTTCATATATTTTTCATCCTCTTTGAGTAAAAAAATGAATACATTTATATATTTTGTATGACAATTTAATAGTATACAAAAGTAATTTATGTATTACATTACTGAATTATTTTTATGATTTAGAAATTTTATTTAAATTGGGGGAGAAAAATGCCTGATAATGAAGGAAATAATGAGCAAAAAAGCAATAACTATGAATTTGATAACTCTGGATTTAAAGCTAAGGATTACAATGATGCAGATGAGTTTGATATTTGGGATTTAGAGCAAATATTCAAAGACAGAGTTAAGATATTGCAAGATTTGAACACTGAATTCTGGGATGCTTACGAAGATTCAAAAACAGTTGCTTCTGGAAGAAAAGCTGGTGAAAAGGAAAGATTACAGCCTTTAAGTGTTAGAGTGAAACCTCATACTAAAAAATTCCTAAAAGAGGAATCCATTCTTTCTGGAAGAGAGATCTTGGAAATATATGAAGATTACAATAATGGCAGTGAAGATTATATCAACTCATTAAAAAGAGATGAAATGCTTCTTAAGGAAGAGCTTTCTGAAATCGAATTGAAATTGCAGAATGCTAAAGAGTTTACTGAAAAGTTAAACGACATTAAGGAAGCAAAACAAAAAAGAAATGAAAAGATCACTATAGATATTGAATAGTATCTACTGACTTTTTTACTTTCTTTACTTTTTTTATTTTATTTAAATTAATTTTATTTGATCTGTTTTTATTTTATACATTTTTATGAATTTACTTTTTTCAATTACTTTCACTTTTTTAATTACTTTCACTTTTTTAATTAATTTTACTTATTTTCAAAAACTTTTATTTATTAGTAATTTCTAATTAATTTTGATGATTAGTTATGATAATAGAAAAAGTTTCTAAAAATGAGGAATGGGAAGACTACTTTATAAAAAGCAAATCCTCCAATAAGCATTACATTATCACTTTTGACCTTTTAGAGGATACAGTCAGCTGTGACTGTGAAGACTTTAAGTACCGTAGGGAAAACCTAAAATTCGGGGGAGTCAAAGTAAGTGATAGGGAAAATTATTGCAAACACATAAAAAAGATTCTAGAAATTAGAGATCAGTTAAAATAGGAAAATTCCACTATTTTATTTAGTTATTTATAAATATTATCTAAACAAATAATTTATATATGAATAATGAGAATTTGGCCTACACTAAAACTATTAAACCTAGAAATTTTGGGATTGATCTGTTAAGAATTGTATGTATGTTAATGATACCAGTTCTCCATATTCTTGGTCATGGGGGAGTTCTTTCAAGTGTGATTCCATTTTCAATGAGATTTGAATGTGCATGGCTATTGGAATTATTCTGTTTTTGTGCACTTAATTGTTTTGTTTTAATTACTGGTTATGTTTATTTTTCTAAAAAAACAAAATTTTATAGGGTATTTACACTTTGGGTGGAAGTGCTATTTTATTCAATCATCATATTTTTAGTTTTACTATGGTTTATGCCCAATAAGGTTACTATTGATCAAATTTGGCCATCATTCTTCCCTACATTTTTTAATAGTTATTGGTTTTTTACATCCTACTTAGGCATGTTCATTTTTTCACCATTTATTAATGAAGGATTAAATAAATTTTCTAAAAAAGAGGATTTAATAGTTGTTTCTTTAATATTTATAATATTATCGTTTTTACCAACTATTTTTAATCAAACTAATGCTTTTAGTCTTGATAGTGGATATTCTGTTTTGTGGTTTATTGTATTATATTATATTGGGGGCATCATTCATAAGTATAATTTATATAATTATTTAAAAAATAATAAATGGTTTTTAGTTTGGTTTATGTGTTGTTTGTTTACTTTGCTTGTAAAAAATATTGTTGACTTGATTTATGTAAATAATACAAGTAATCCTTTTTTAGCTTATAATTCTCCGTTGTATTTGATTGGTTCGGTTGCATTATTATGCTTTTTTATAAATCTTAAAATAAGAAATAAATTTTCAATAGCAATTATAAACTTTTTTGCCCCAGTTTGTTTTGGTGTTTATTTGATTCATGATAATTATTTGATTAGGCATTATCTTATGAAGAATTCATTTGCATTTTTAGCTAATTTCAATGCCCTTTCAATGACATTATTAATCATTGGCTTTGCTTTGGCTATTTTCATATCATGTTCTTTAATTGATTGGATTCGAGAATTATTATTCAGGAAACTTAAAATTAAAATAAGATTTGCTAATTTAGAAGAAAGAATTAATAATAGTTTAGATGAATTTTTAGATAGCAAAACTTAAGTTGGTGTGTAAAATAGTTTTATGAAACAGAATAGTTTATAAAAATAAAAGGATAAAAAAAAGTAAATGAAATTAAAAAGAATATTTTAAAATATTAAAAGAGAATTATTAAAAAAGGAATAACCTTATTTAATAATTACATCCATAAATTCGAAATTATCACCATCAAACAATCCTTTATCGGATATTTTAATGGATGGAATTACCAGCAATGCCATGAATGCCATTGTCATGAATGGCGCTTCCACTTGACATCCTAATGCTTTAACCATATTATGTAAAATGCCTAATTTTTCAGCTACCTTACTCACATCATCATTAGACATCAATCCAGCAATAGGGAGAGGCAATGAGTCAGAGAAATCTTCACTAACAACAGAAATACCTCCTTTATCATCAATTACTTGATTTACTGCATCAGCCATCATTTGAGAGTTATAACCGATGACGATTATGTTATGTGAGTCGTGAGCAACTGATGAAGCGATTGCTCCTTTCTTAAGTCCAAATCCTTTAACGAATCCATTAGCAATGGTGTTTCCACCATAACGTTCTACAACAGCAATCTTTAAGACGTCCTGGAAAATGTCAGGTTGCACTACACCATCTTCTACATATAGCCTTGCGGTTGCTTTTTTAGTTAAAAGTTCACCATCAAAGCACTCTATTACATTGACTTCACATTCGTCCCCATCATAATGGATATCAAAGTCACTTGCGGTCTTCTTAGTTGTATTGATTGTATTTTTAGGTTCGATTTCTGGAACGTCAAATAAAACGTTCTCTCCATCGAATACACATTCTCCACCAACATATGTTTTTAGAACGTTACAGTCATATATGCTGTCAACAATTATAAAATCTGCTTTTGAACCAGGTACAATAGCTCCACAATTTAGGTTATAATGATATCCTGGGTTGATTGTTACCATATTAATTGCTTTAATAAGATCAATTCCTAAATCAACGGCTTTATGGATGGATTTATTTAGATGGCCCTTGATTAAATCGTTTGGATGCTTATCATCACTAACTATAAAATCGAATAAAGGGGAGTAAATCTTTCTGTCAAATATATCTCTAAACATAAGGCCCATAGGTCCTGTAAAATCAATAGATTGACGACCTTCATCTATATTAAAAAGACCTTCCATATCCATAGCGGATGAGCCATCACGGACCATAATTTTCATACCTTTTATCTTTTTCTCAAGAGCTTCTATAACATTACTGCATTCGTGGTCTGTACTTATACCTGCAGCAAGGTATTTATCCAAATCTCCTCTACTTACGAGTGGAGCGTGACCATCAATTGGTTTTCCATATTTTTTTGCCAATTCCAGTTTCTTATGAACCTCTTCGTCGCCGTTAATTACACCTGGGAAATTCATCATTTCTCCCAATGCAACAATCTCATCTTTTTTAAGCAAATACTCTATATCAGAGGAATCTAAAACAGCACCGGAGGTCTCAAATCCAGTAGCTGGTACACAGGATGGGGCAGTGAAGAAAAAATTAAATGGAACTTGCTTTGCATTTTCTATCATTGCTTCAACCCCTTCGATTCCTAAAACATTGGCTATTTCATGAGGGTCGCAAACAACAGAGGTAGTACCATGACGAACTGCAATTTTAGCAAATTGTGCCGGTGTAACCATACTGCTCTCAATATGAATATGGGAATCAATGAATCCTGGAAGCATTAATCCTTTTACATCAACATTTACAATTTCTTTTTCAGAAATTGTAATTGGGGTCACTTCTTTAAATATACCGTCTTCTATTGTAATTCTAGCAGGATAAATAGTATCAGATACTACATCCAACATATATGCTGTAAATGACATCTTATTCACTCTCTTAAAAACTTGGTAAAGATAGTATTATAAACCAAAATATTTTTTAATCTTTTACTTAGTTAAATCTTTATTTTCTGCATTAATAAGTTTTATGAAATGGTTTTATTATTATCATAAGTAAAGTTTTTTAAGATAAATTCTTTTAATATAAATTCAAATATAATTATGATGGTGATTAGATGGCTGTAATAAACAAATCATTAAGGGTGAGTTCAAGTCATAACTTTCAGATTATAGACATTACAAGGGATATTGTAGCTATTCTGAATGAGACAAGTAAGGAAAATAAAATAAGTGATGGTATTGTTAACATATTTACAAAGCATTCTACAAGTGCCATTCGTGTAAATGAAAATGAAAAAGGGCTTTTATTGGATTTTGAAAAGATATTAAAAGACATAGTCAAGGAAAAGGACAATTACAAACATGATTTCATTGACAATAATGCAGCATCACATATAATGGCATTTCTCTTGGGTTCATCTGAAACCATTCCAATAGTAGATGGCAGATTGGATCTTGGAACTTGGCAATCAATATTCTTCATTGAATTGGATGGTCCTAGAACTAATAGAACAGTTGATTTAACTTTCATAGGTGATGATTATGGAACTCTTAAGGAATCTTGATAAGGTACATACAACTGAAATGGGTGTAGATAGAATTAAAAGGAACATTGAAGTTGATGTAGATGATATTGTAGCTTACTGCATAGACAAGATAAAGCAGGAAAATGCAGTAATCGAGAAAAAAGGAAAGAATTATTATGTAAGTGTTGATGGGATTATAATCACTGTAAATGCTTCAAGCTATACAATAATAACTGCTCATAAAGAGAAAAAATAGATAATAAAAAAATAGTTTAATTGTTTAAAAAAATTATTATTAAATAATAAAAAATGATTGAAAATCATTAAAAATAAAAAAAGAAAAATAAATTGAATTCAATTAGAGGAATTCAATTTCAAATGCTATAACTGGATATTCCAATTCAAAGTTTCTAATAACTTCAGGAGCTATTTCACCAAAGAATCCAGTTATATTGCCGCTTTTAGATTCACCACTGACATCAGCTACTCTACCTGGAATGAAACTTGGATTAGTTGAATCACTGATTTCCATGCTGTATCCTAAATTGGAAAGCACGCTGGAAACGGTTGATTTTATTTCAGTGAAGTTTGCAGAGCTGTGACAAATCATACCCGCTAATTTTTTAACTTGTCTTGTCTTGTTAGCGGATTTCTCATCCATGTATAAGACATCACCGATTTCAAAGATCTTTTGTGGAAGGTCTTCATGCTTGTTGTCTTCCAAGAATTCCATTAAGCTATTGAGCAAGCTTGTTCTAATCATGGTTCCGCTAATGGTAATTGGTTTGGAAACTTGAACATGGTCAATCTCTTCCTGGTTCATCTTTGCATATTGGCTTTCTTCACTGGTTAGCATTAAGCTCATTACTTCCTGGAAGCCTAAACCTACCATAACTTCTCTGATAGTTTTTTCACCTTTAAACCAGTTATCTTCACTTGCGACGGTAACGATATCAGGTAATTTTGCTTCAACTGCATTGATATGATATTGGATTGTAATGTTTTCAACAATATCCACTTCGTGCAATATGTCAACTCTGTAAGGTGGAATAAGCACTTCCAATTCGTTATCATTAATTATGTTAGCATCAAATCTTGCCTTTTCAAGCAATCCTTCAATGTCTTCAGCAGTTAAATCAGTTCCTCCAATTAATTCATTGGTTAAATCAACGTGAACATTTCTTACTTTTGGAGTGAAATCTGGACATACTATGGTCTCATCTTCATAAATCACTTCCATGGATTTCACTTTTCCTCCAACTTCTGCAAAGGATGCACAGAGGATATTTAATGCCTGTTCAACTGCTCTTTCATCAGTTCCAGTTACGTCAACAATGATGTTTTTAGTGTCTTCTTTAAGTTTGGTCAATTCTCCGTTGATGATTGGAGGCATAGACAATACCTGTTCGTCCTTATCAATAATGAGAGGGTATTTGTCAAACTTATCAATCAAATGAGCGTATTTCTCTCCCTTTGCATGATCTTTCAATATTTCATCTGGAGTCATTTCCTCATCCATTTCAAGAGGAACAAATGAATGTTCGTCTTTTGGAGTTGCAATGTATTTGTATGGTCCGCTAATGACATCAGCGTTATGGACACCAATTGCCACTTTTTTACGGTCTCTTCCAATTACCCAGTGAAGGTTTTCCTGGAAATCCATAATGTATTTGATTTTATCTCCTGTGAAGTCAACTCCTTCTATCCTTGCAAATCTGATGTAAGGTCTGATTTCTGCAACATCTGGACTTACATAAACCTTTTCGCCTGATGGTTCAATCTCATATTTTGGAAGTCCAGTTTCCATTCCCAAAAATCCTTTAAATGATCTTGCCACTCCTTCAACAGATAAGTTATCTGGACGATTTGGGAAGAATTCTACTTTAATCTCTTCATCATCATAATCTTCAATATCACTTGCCATCATAGGTAAGGTATCGATAAGTTCATCTTTTTCCATATCAATACCCAAATCCTTTAAATCTTGATATTTAAATGTAATTACAGGCATATTATCTCCTAATCTCTTTATAAAATTTTATTAGTATTTTTAAGTTTAATTTTAAGTATATTTTAAGCTTAATTTTAAGATTAATTTAAGCTTTTTATGTTTTATTTAAATTTTAATTTTAATTAAGCTATTTCTAATCAATCATAGGGTTATCTAGGAATTAATTAAAAATAGAAATTATTCCTTATAATCCGAATACGGCGATAAAGAATAAAGATTCAAAAACAAAGTGTAATGCTCTATGAGGTAACCATGGCATATGTTTAATTGCAATTGAATGACTTACATCCAATAAGAAATGTATTAATGCTGCTAAAAATCCCACTTTCAATGAGAAAAATACACAAGACACGAAAATAAAATGGAAAAGTGCTTCCAATGCTTCATGAACAATCCATGCTTCCATTACAGAGTCTAATGAACTGCTAACTACACCACCAAATATTATGTAGAAGTCTCTTACATAGTCCCAAACAAGTCTGCTGTGAACTTCATCACTTATAGCAAGTGCAATAGCTACATAAAACCATAATAATTGCATTTTGTCACCTCTTTAAATTAATTTTTGAAAGTTAGTTATATACTATGTTTCTTTTTGTCTATTATTTATTATATAATTATTGTTTTTAAATAAAAAAAATGAAAAAAATTTTTCCCATTACCAAATTGCTATAATTTACAACAATATTTAATAAATACTTTTTATAAATATTAAATTAGAATGTTTTATTTTGAAATATTAATATATTAAAAAACTTATTAAAGTTTCAATAAATGCATTTTTATTTTAATTATTTTTATTATTCATTCTATTTGGAGGAATATTTTGACAAATAAAGAAATTCCTAAAGATTATGACCATAAAAACGAAGAAAAATGGCAGAAAAAATGGGAAGATGATGAAGTTTACAAATTTATTGGTGATGGAACCAGACCAAGATACATTATAGACACTCCACCGCCTTATCCAACTGGGTTGCTTCATATGGGTCACATTCTAAACTGGGCTTATATGGACTTCAATGCAAGATACAGAAGAGAAAAAGGTATGGATGTATTGTTCCCACAAGGTTGGGACTGTCATGGTCTTCCTACTGAAGTAAAAGTGGAAGAAACCCATAACATTAAAAAGAATGATGTTACAAGAGCAGAGTTCAGAGATATGTGTACTGAACTCACAACACACAACATTGAAGTTATGAGAGGGCAAATGCGTTCTGTCGGTTTCTCACAGGATTGGAGTAGGGAATACATTACCATGACTCCACAGTACAGGAAAAGAACCCAATTATCCTTTTTGAAAATGTATGATCAAGGATTGATCTATCAAGGAATTCACCCTGTAAACTGGTGTCCAAGATGTGAAACAGCTATTGCTTTTGCAGAAGTTGAATACAGTGACAACACAACCTTCTTGAACTATGTGAACTTTCCACCTGCAGATGTTCCTGATGAAGTCCTTGCAAATGTTGAAGGAAATTCCTATGTAAGATATGCTGATTTCCCAGATAAGGCTGATGCAAGCGTTCCTGGCGTATTGATTGCTACCACTCGTCCTGAACTCATGTCTGCTTGTGTAGCAGTAGTGGTTCACCCAGATGATGAAAGATACAACTCATTATTAGGCAAATATGTGGAAGTTCCTTTATCAGGTCAAAAGGTTAAGATCATTGCTGATGAAGAGGTTGATATGGAATATGGTACTGGTGCAGTAATGATTTGTACTTTCGGGGATAAGACTGACGTTGCTTGGGTAAACAAATATGACTTGGATGTCATTGAAGCCATTTCAGAACAAGGTAAATTGACTGAAGCAGCTGGAAGATACGAAGGCATGGAACTCCCTGATGCTAAGAAGCAAACCATTGAAGACTTGAAAGCTGAAGGTTATTTAACTAAGCAGGAAGAAGTTGACCAAAATGTAGGTCAATGCTGGAGATGTAAGACTCCTATCGAGATTTTGGTTAAAAAGCAATGGTTTGTAGCTGTAACCAAAATGATTGATGAAAGTAAAAAAGCTTCAAATGAAATGCGTTGGGTCCCAGAACATATGGAAAGCCGTTTATTGAATTGGGCAGATTCCATGGAATGGGATTGGTGTATTTCAAGACAAAGATTATTTGCAACCCCTATTCCTGTATGGTACTGTAAGGAATGTGGTAAGGTCATGTTACCTGATGAAGATCAATTGCCAATAGACCCTACTGTAGACAAGCCTAAACATGCATGTGAATGCGGTTGCACTGAATTCATTGGTGAAGAAGATGTATTGGATACCTGGATGGACAGTTCAATTTCACCATTATCCGTTGCAGACTGGCCAAATCCTGGTTGGGAAGAAATTTTCCCATCAAGCATTCGTCCACAAGGACACGATATCATTAGGACTTGGGCATTCTATACAACTCTTCGTTGTTTGGCATTAACCGGTCAAAAGCCATTTGATGACATTGTAATCAATGGTATGGTATTCGGTGAAGACGGTTACAAAATGAGTAAATCCCGTGGAAACGTAACTGGTCCTGAAGAGGTTATTTCAGAATATGGTGCAGATCCTTTAAGATTATGGGCTGCAAACAGTGTACCTGGTTCTGATGTTGCATTCGATTGGAAAAACATCAAGCATGGTTACAAATTCATAAGAAAATTCTGGAATGCATTCAGATTCATTAGTATGCACATCTTCGATGAAGAGTCTGAAAAGGCTTTAAGCGGTGATATTGAAGCTATTAAGGCAAACTTGAATCCAATGGATACCTGGATTTTTGCAAAACTCAATAAAGTCAATAAAATCGTTGATGAAGCATTTTATGATTACAATTACAGCATTGCTGTCAATACAATTGAACAGTTCGTATGGCATGATTTCTGTGACGAATACATTGAAGCGGTAAAATACAGATTATACAATGATGACATTAGTGATGAGTCAAGAATTGCAGCAAAATACACACTTAGAACTGTAATTGAAGACACTTTAAAATTGCTTGCTCCAATTGCACCGTTCTTTGCAGAAGAAGTTTACCAATACTTTGGTCATGAAGGAAGCATTCATAATGAGCTTTGGCCTGAAATCGACCCTAAATTAGATTCCACTCAAGTGGAAGAGGATGGAGACTTAGCTATTGAACTCATTGGTGAAGTCAGAAGATTCAAATCCGCTTCCAAAATCCCATTGAATGCAGATGTGGAAAGTGCAACTGTTTACTTAAATGAAAAGACAGAAGACTTGAAAGATGTATTTGAATACTTTGCAGATGACATTAAAGGCACTTTAAAAATCCAAAACTTCCAAGTTACCACTGGTAAACCTGAAGTTCATGAGAAAGTCATTGAAATTGAGCCTGACATGAGTAAGATTGGACCAACCTTTAAGAAGAATGCTGGTCAAGTTATCGGATTCATCAAATCAACTGCTCCTGATGAAATAGCTAAACAATTAGCTGAAAATGGTGAAATAGTTATTGCTGATGGTGTAATCACTGAAGATTTCTTAAAAATGAAAAAAGAAATTGTAGGTGCAAGCGGTAAAAAGGTTGACATATTGCAATCTGAAAAGCTTGGCGTTATCGTAGAAGTAATCAGATAATTGCTTTTAAGTATTTAAAAAATAATTTCATGAAAAGTTTAATGCTTTTCATGTAAACTCTTTTTTTATTATTTTTTTTATTATTTTTTTATTGAAAATTTATTCAAAAAATATATGATTTTATCTATTTTTTACTTAATTCAGCACCTATTTCAAAAGCATTTTTTAAATCTAATTCAAACTGTCTTTCCATTTCTTTTATTTCTTCCTCAGTCTTTTTCTTGCTTGTCATTCCTTTATAATTTACATAAACTTTAACTTCACCATTCAAAAGTTTAAATAAATCCTCTGTTGATTTAAGGTTTGGACGAACTTTTTTCTCAAAATGATTTTTTGGAGAAATTACACTATAAAATATTCCCACATTTACTTTTCCCTTGTAATAATAGTTTCTATCATATGAAATAATGCAATAGATAAGCCTTTCAACTAAAGCCCTGTAATGGCTTGTCGGTTCATTGAAGAAAATTTGGGAACCTATTAGGAGAGTGTCTGCATTTAAGATCTTTTCAATAATTGGTGATAAGTCATCTTTCCAATGGCACTTGAAGCTTTCTTTGTTTTTCTTTTTACAGATTGTACAGATCATACATCCTCTTAAGTCTATTCTGTACAAATCAAAGTATTCAACTTCACTGCCTACAGATTCAGCACCTTCACTCGCAGATTTCAATAGTTTTCCTATTTCTTGTTTCATTTTAGGATCTGCATTAATTACAACTGTTTTCATATTCCCACCTTTTAACGCTTAATGAATATTATTCATATTAAACTTTATAAAAATTGCTTTTTTTATACTTTTTTATATGCTTTTTAGCTAATTTTTAGATATTTTTATAAGTAACGGAGTTCATAATTATAGTATATAATAATATGGGGGTAAAATATGAAAGGAATTATTGGCACAATCGCAGGAGATATTATAGGATCTGTTTATGAGTTCCATCCTATTAAGACTAAGGATTTCTCTCTTTTTAATAAAAGGTCTTCATTTACTGATGACACCATCATGACACTTGCTGTAGCTCAATGGTTACTCAATGATAAGAACTCAAAAGAGGAATTGGTTAAACAACTGCAAAACTTTGGACATAGGTATCCTAAAGGAGGATATGGCAGAATGTTTAACAATTGGTTGAGGACAAAAAATCCAGAGCCTTATAATAGTTGGGGAAATGGTTCAGCAATGAGGGTTTCTCCTGTTGCATGGGTTGGAGACTCATTAGAGGAAGTTCAAAAATTGGCAAGGATTTCTGCTGAAGTGACCCATAATCATCCGGAAGGAATTAAGGGAGCATTGGCAACTGCAGATGCTATCTATTTGGCAAGACTTGGATCATCAAAAGGGGAAATCAGAGACCATATTGAGCTAAGATATGGTTATGATTTAGATAGGACAGTTGATGAAATAAGGCCTTACTATAAGTTTGATGTTTCATGTCAAGGGTCTGTTCCAGAATCTATCATTTGCTTTTTAGAGGCTAAGGATTATGAGGATACCATTAGAAATTGCATTTCATTAGGGGGAGATGCAGATACCATGGCAGCTATTGCAGGAGGAATTGCTTCTGCTTTCTGGGAAGTTCCAAATGATATTCACTCTAAATCAATCAATAGATTATCTGATGACCTTTTAAATGTTTTAATTGAATTTGAAAATAAGCTTGTATAATCTCAAATTCTTTTTTCTTTTTTAATTTTTAATTTTCTATTTTGATAATTTTTTCGCTTTTTTGAATTTTTTAGATAAATTTAATTATAATTTTAATCAAATATATTCTTAGTAATAAATTTAAGATTAAAAGTCTTAATTAAAAACATTTTAAATTAATAAAAACAATGAAAGCTTCTAATTTAAAAGGTGGTAATAATGCAAAGAAGAACATTATCACGTTTTGATGAGATTATAAAAGTCTTTAGGAAATACGATTTTGATAAGTTTTTAGGTCAAACTACTCGTAATAAGATAAGCCCATTTAGAAGTGATGCTGATAATAAGGAATTATTGAAGGAAGACTTTCCAGAAAGATTAAGATTAATGTTTCAAGAGCTTGGAACAACCTTTATTAAATTTGGTCAATTGCTTGCTTCAAGGCCTGATTTAGTTGGAGAAAGAATTAGCGAAGAGCTTTCACAACTGCATGATGATAATCCTCCAGTAAGTTTTGAAGAGATTAAGGAAATGATTGAAACTCAACTTGGAGGAAATATAGAAGATCTCTTTGAAGAGTTTTCTGAAAGCCCGCTTGCAACAGCTTCCATTGCTCAAGTTCATGAGGCGAAATTGCCGACAGGTGAGCGAGTAGCCGTTAAGGTTCAAAAGACCAATGTTGAGGAAATCGTTGAAACTGATTTAAGCATAATGAAATTCATTGCCAATGAATCAGATAGATTCAACACAAGCCTCAAACATTTAAATCTTCCTGCTGTTCTTCATGAATTTGACAAATCAATTCATAAGGAAATGGATTTTGACAATGAATTGATGAATATCAGACATTTGAATGACAATTTCAAATATAATGATAAGATTATTGTTCCTACCATATATCCGGATTATTCAACTGAAAAAGTTTTAACTATGGAATATGTTGAGGGTGTTAAATTATCAGAAGTCATTGCAGGGGATGACCCAAAATACAATAAGATACTTATTGCAGATAGGATTGTTCGTTCCTATTTCCAACAGCTTTTCATTGATGGTTTCTTCCATGCAGACCCTCATCCAGGCAATATATTTGTCGCTGATGACAATGCAATATGCTATATTGATTTTGGAATGATGGGAGTTCTTGATGAGGATTTCAGGCAAGATTTGGCTGAATTGATGATTTATTTCTCAGACCGTAATATTGATGGACTAATCAATCAGTTAATCCGTATGGATATTTTAAATGAGAAAACAGACATCAATATTTTAAAAAGTGATCTTAATGACTTATTTGCAAAGTATTATGGGGTAGAGCTTAGCCGTTTCAATGGTATTATTGAAGACTTGCTTTTCTTGATGCAAAAATTTGATGTAAGATTGCCTAATGAGTTTGTTCTAATGGCAAGAGGATTGTCAATGGTTGAAAATACAGGGTTACGTTTAGACCCTGATATTGATGTGGTGGCTCTTCTTAAGCCCTTTGCTCGCAAATTAATGGTTCAAAGATACAATCCTCTAAAAATGGCAAGCAATGCAAAAAACAGCTTTTTTGCCTTTGAACATGTCCTTAGGGCATTGCCAAGTCTTATTTCAAAAACAATCTATAAGGTTGAAGAAGGGGAAGTGACTGTCAATATTGAAGTAAAGCATATCAGTGAGATAGCAAACCAACTTTCTCTTGCTATCATTATTGCTGCACTTTTAGTCGGTTCTTCACTTGTAATGCTGATTGATGTAGGGCCTAGATTCTATGAAATGCCGGTACTTGGTTTTGTAGGATTTACAATAAGTTTAGCACTTGGTGTATTCACTGTCTTAAGGTATTTCATTGACTTTTAGATTATATAATTTTTTATAAAGTTTTTAAAACTTTTTCTTTTTTTATTTTTTATCTTTTTTTATTTATTTTTCTATTTTCAAAAAAAATTCTTCAATTCCTTTTTAGATAAGTTTATTATTAATTTTAATCTAATAGTTTAATAGATAATTATATTAAAAAATAGATTAATTTTTATTTAATTAATCAAAGGATGTATTAAATGAATCTTAAAATAAAAAACTTTTCTAAAATTAATGGAACCGTTAAAGCTCCTTCTTCTAAAAGCTATAGCCATAGGGCAGTTATCCTTTCATCACTTGCTGAAGGAAAATCCAAGCTATTTGATGTGCTTTACTCTGAAGATGTCCTATCAACCATAAGGGCATGTGAAGCTCTTGGCGCTAAAATTGACAGAAAGAAAGAAATCATCTTAAAAGGAGATAAAAGCCAAACTGTTGACTATTTGGAAGTTTATGGAACTGGGGGCAAATTACATAATATTAGCGAAAATCCTTCTGAAGACATGATTGATCTCGCTAATTCCGGCACTACACTTAGAATCATGACAAGTGTTGCTGCATTATCTGATAATGAAGTGATATTTACAGGGGATGATTCCCTTAAAACAAGACCTATGGGTGCATTGATTGATGCATTGGAAGAATTAGGAGTTAATATAGAATCATTGAATGATAATAAAAAGGCACCTCTTAAGATTTATCCTGGTTATGCAGGTGGACAAACAGATATCTTGGGAAGCATAAGTTCCCAATTCATATCATCAATTCTTATTTCTGCTCCATTATCTGAAAAAGGAGTGGAACTTGAGGTTTATCCTGAATTCGTATCAAAGCCTTATGTGGATATGACCATTTCCATTTTAGAAAAATTTGGAATATCCATTGATGAAGACACTTATCAAATCCATGAAACCTGCAAGAAAGATCATACTGATTGCTTAGGTGTTAAGTTTAATGTAAAGCCACAAAAATACATTGCAAGCGATTATATTGTTGAAGGGGATTTCTCCTCTGCTTCCTATTTGCTTGCAGCTACAGCTATTGCAGGTGGTTATGTGAGAATTGAAAATTTATTTGCCGATTCAAAACAAGGGGATAAATTCATCTTAGATATTTTAGAGAAAATGGGTGCTAATGTAACTCAATTTGATGATTATGCTTCACTTAGGTCTGATGGAAATCTTAAGGGAATTGATGTAAACCTATCAAATGCACCAGACTTATTGCTTACTGTAGCGGTTCTTGGAGCAGTTGCAGAAGGAAAAACAACAATCACTGGTGTTCAGCATGGAAGATTAAAGGAAACTGACAGAATCGACACCACATGCAGAGAGCTTGAGAAGTTAGGATGCAAACTTGAAGAGTTTGAGGATGGAATGACCATTTATGGCCAAACCATTGGTGATGGAACAGTTGAATCACATAACGATCATAGGTTGGCTATGGCATTTTCATTGCTTGGATTAAAGCATGATATTGAAGTGGAGAATGGTGAATGCTTTGATGTATCATTCCCTAATTTCATCGAGCTTATGGGTGAAATTGGCGTTGAGATGGAATTGAAATAAATTATGAATCTATTTGGAGTTTAGAAAATGAATGATGAAGAAAGAATAAGAGAAATCTTTAAAAGATTAAATGAAATTTACACTATCCGTACTTTCCATGACCATGACCCTTATAAAGTCTTGATTAGAACTATTTTATCTCAAAGGACAAGGGATGAAAATACAGATCAAGCTGCAAACGCGTTGTTTGATGTTTATCCAGACATTTATGCTGTAGCAGATGCTCCAGTAGAGCATGTACAGGAATTGATTAAGCCTGCAGGATTCTATAGGGTGAAGGCAGCCCGTATTTTGGAAGTTTCAAGAATATTGATTGATCAATATGGCGGTGAAGTTCCAAGAGAAATGGATGAAATGCTTAAGCTTCCAGGGGTAGGTAGAAAAACAGCTAATTGTGTAATAGTATTTGCATTCCAAGATGCAGCTATTCCAGTAGATACTCATGTTCATAGAATTTCAAATAGATGGGGAATTGCTGATACAAAGGAACCTGAAGAGACAGAAATTGTTTTAATGGAAAAGGTTCCTAAAGAACTTTGGGTGGATTTAAATGATTTGATGGTTCAGTTTGGTCAGACCATTTGCAGACCTATTGGTCCTCAATGTGATAAATGTCCACTTACAGACCTTTGTGACTATGATTCAAGTAAATTAGAATAGATTGTTTCATTATTCTTATGAAAGAGTTTTAATGACCATGATTTGAGGGATAAAAATGAGCAATATTCAAGTAAGCATAATGTATTTTATCAATAATGGATTGCAGAATCCTTTTTTGGATTGGATAGTGCCTATAATATATTCTTTTGCTGATGTAAGGGTAATGTTAACTCTATTGATATTGGTCTTTATAGCTTCAAGAATATTAATGAAAGAAAAGATAAATAAAATAGCCATGTTATGCATTATTGCTTTTGGTTTGGCTTCTGTTTTTATATTATCATCTAAAATTTTTTATCCAAGCACTAGGCCTTTTGTAGCTTTTGAGTGGATACGATTAACTGTTAATGATAATGGTTTTTATTCTTTCCCATCAGGTCATTTTGCTATTGCAACTATGATTCTTTCAATCATTTTAATGAATGTGGATAAATATAAAAAGGAATTGTTTGCATTATCAATTTTATATTTGCTAACCTTAGCATTTGTAGTCATATATGGAGGAGTTCACTATCCAATTGATGTTCTTGGAGGGTTTATAATTGGAGTATTGTCTGCAATAGTTACAGTACGTTATCTGGGTTTTTTAACAGAATATCTGGATAATTTCTTTACAAAATATTTTGATAAATATTTTTAATTATTTCTAAATTTAAACTAATCTTGTTTGGCTTGTTTTATCAAGTGATATTATAGGGCTATCTCCAACTACTTTCTTTCCTTGAATCATCAAGCCATCTAATTCAAGTAGTGTTTTTTTAGATTCAAGTCCTTCTGCAACACCACCGAATCCTCCGATGGTTCTGTCTGATTTAACTGTTCTGTGGCATGGTATG
>NZ_JAFRJO010000029.1 GCF_017432245.1 Methanobrevibacter sp. | reverse complement strand
TTATTAATTAATAAAAATTTTTAATAAAAAATGGTGTAAAAATGTCAACTGTTACAATTGATGCAAGCAAATGTGAAAACGCAGAATGTGGTGAATGTGTAGATATGTGTCCTATGGAAATCTTTTCATTAGACGGAGACAAAGTAGTAACTGATCATGAAGACGAATGTACTTTATGTGAAGTTTGTGTCGACATGTGTCCTAACAACTGCATTACTATTAGAGAATAGATTTGTAGATTTTGAGAAGAATTTAATAATTTCCTTTAAGGATCTTATTAATTCTTTCTTTATTTTTTAATAATTTAATTAAATATCAAAAAAGAATTAGATTTTATATATTATGGTGATAAAGTGTCAGATTTATTAATCCCTTTAGAAAAGTATTTAGCTGCTGGGTTACACATTGGTACCCAACAAAAGACTAGTGACATGGAAAAATACATTTTCCGTGTAAGATCCGATGGTTTATATGTCTTGGACGTTCGTAAAACTGATGAAAGAATCAGAGCTGTTGCTAAATTCTTAGCAAAATACGACCCAGATGACATTTTAGTAGTAGCTACCCGTCAATACGGTCAAGCTCCTGTTAAAAAATTCGGTGAAATCACTGGTTGTAAAACCATTCCTGGTAGATTCATCCCAGGTACCTTAACCAACCCACAATACGCTAAATTCATTGAACCTAAAGTTATTGTTGTAACTGACCCAAGATCCGACTCTCAAGCAATTTTAGAATCCAAACAAAACGGTATTCCTGTAGTAGGTTTATGCGATTCTGAAAACTTACTTGCTAATGTAGATATTTGTGTTCCATCTAACAACAAAGGTAGAAAAGCTATTGCTTTAATCTACTGGTTACTTGCAAGACAAATCTTAAGAGAAAGAGGAATTCTTGGCGAAGACGAAGATTTAGACATTGAATCTTCTGACTTTGAATTAAAGTTCTAGACAAGCTTTTTTGACCTTCGGTCAAAAAACCTTGACCAAAATTCTTTCCACTTGTTGGGAGGAATTTTCTTTAATTATTTTACTTTTTTTAACTTTTTAAATCCTATTTTATCTATTTTTATCTATTTTTATCCATTCTTATCTATTTTTAAAATAATTTTCTATTTCGCTATTTTTTATATAAATTTTTATATAAGTAAATTAAATCTATATTTAACTGAAAATAAATTATTCAATGATATTTAATTATGAAAATTTAAAAATGGGTGAAAATATGATTAGAGAACCTATAGTTGCTAATAAATTTTATGAAGGTAATGTAAAATACTTGAGAGAATCCATTGAAGACTGTTTTAAACATAGGTTAGGTCCGGGTGAAGTTCCTAAGTTATCAAGAATAAATAAGGAAAAACAGGTAAATGCAATTATGGTTCCACATGCAGGCTATGTTTACTCTGGCCCAACTGCGGCTCATGCTTATTCTAAATTAGTTCAGGACGGTTATCCTGAAACATTCGTAATCCTTTGCCCTAACCATACGGGCTTTGGAGAAGAGGTTTCTGTATATAATGAAGGTTCATGGGTAGTGCCAAATGGAGTTTGTGATGTAGATAATGAACTTGCAGATGAAATCATCAAGAACTCCAATTTCGCTAAGGCTGATTTCAAGGCACATCTTCAAGAGCATAGTTGTGAAGTTCAGCTTCCATTCCTAAAGTACTTTGACAGCAACTTCAAGATAGTTCCAATCTGCATGATGGATCAATCTGTTGAAACATCTAAAGATTTGGCAAATTCCATCTACGAATCTAGCCAAAACTTGGGAAGAAAAATCACTTTGATTGATAGTACTGATTTATCTCATTTTAAGTCTCAGGAAAAGACCATTGAACATGACAACCTTGTGTTTAATGAAGTGTTCAATGCAAATACTGAAGGTCTCTATCAAGTTGTGAAAAAAGAACAAATTAGTATATGTGGATACGGTCCAACTATGGTAAGTATGGAATTTTCTAAAAAATTAGGTCAGAAAAACTTCGAACTTTTACAGCATACAACAAGTGGTGACATAACTTTGGATTATGCATCTGTAGTCGGTTATGGTTCTGGTGTATGGTATTAGATTTTTTTCAACCTCATCTTCATAAAAGATGAGTTAAAAAAATCAATTTCTAAAAAAAGTTTGCGTATTGGCGGTAAAAATATGAAAAATTTCAATAAATACAGTTTGTATTGCCTAACAGCATATGCTCTTGCATTATTAGTCATCGGAATGGTAATGTGGAATAGTCTTCTTATAATTCAAAAAATAATCATAATGGCAACATGTATCGTAACATTGCATGAATGGGAAGAACAGCGTTTTCCAGGAGGATTTTTTGAAGTAATGGCTAAGATATGGCAATTAGACCTTTCCAATATAGACCTTCATGACATGTATGCAAAACCGGATATTTACATTTTTGCAATAACTTGTTTAGCATTGATTTTTCCAAATGCTCTCTTTTTATCCTGTGCAGTATTGCTTCTTGGGGTATTTGAAGGTTTTATACATATTACGGGGATTAAACTTGCAAAACTGGAAAGGCCTTATACTCCTGGAATGATTACAGGGGAATTTTATGCACTATTTTCTATTTCTTGCATTATTTTCCTTATTGAGTCAGGAATAACTGTTCTTATGGATTGGATTTTTGGATTTATTTGGCTATTCGCAACGTTTTTGATTATGGAATTCTTTATTTGGAGAACTGCAGGCATAAGCCCTAAAGAGTTTTCAAGCAAGGCAAGATATGTAATTTTCAATAAAGATTAAAGCTTTAAATTTTTTACTTTTTTAATGTTTAATTTTTCATTATTTTTCTTTATAACCATCTCAAAACCTTATTTTTTATCAAATTCTAAAAAGAGAATATCTTAAACAAACAACTAATAAATTTTAATATTTTTAATTCTAATGCAATTTTCTCATATAAAAATGTACAATATAAAAAAAATATGGAAAAGTTATTATATGCTCAAATTAAATTATAATAAGGTGATATAATGGCAAATTGCATGATGATACATGAAATGATTAGAGTCTTTGATCTTGAACGTTCATTGAAGTTTTATGATGAAGCATTGGGAATGAAAGAGAATAGAAGAGTGGATAAGCCTGAAGGCAAATTCACATTGGTCTATTTGACTGATGGCCAATCCCATTTTGAATTGGAGCTTACTTATAATTATGATCCTGAAGTTCCTTATGAAATAGGTACAGGATACGGACATCTTGCAGTTCTTGTAAAAGACATTGAAGCTATTAGAGACGAGCATATCAATGCAGGATATGAAGTAGGTCCTTTAAAAAGCTTATATGAAGACGACAGTGAAAAGTACTATTTCATAACTGATCCAGATGGATATAAGATAGAAGTTATAGAAAGGAATTAAAAAAAGCAATTTTTTTCATGATATTTTTCTATTTTTTATTTTCCATTTTTTATTTTTTTTAATCTATTTTTATTTTTATGAGTGATTGATCATGTCATCAAGTAAGGAATATTTAGAATACATTTTGGAGCAACTTTCAGATTTGGATGATATATCCTATCGTGCAATGATGGGAGAATACATTATCTATTATCGTGGCAAGATTGTAGGTGGAATTTATGATGATCGTTTCCTAATCAAGCCTGTAAAAGTAGCTTTGGCAATGATGCCTGATGCAGATATGGAATTGCCGTATGAAGGTGCAAAGGAGATGTTGCTTGTTGATGATGTAGATGACAGAGAATTTTTAAAAGAGCTATTGGAAGCGATGTATGAAGAGCTTCCAGCACCTAAGAAAAAACGTAAATGAGTATTTATTTTACATTCCAATTATTAATCCAACCATGTTTTCGGCACCTATGGTCATGGATAATAAGGTCATTATTGCAGCTATTGCGAAAACAACAAACCAAATCAAAACACTCCATTTCATCACTTTAGTTCCATCCAATGTTGCAAAAGGCAATAGGTTAAATGCTGCCAAATAGCTGTTTACAGAGTATCCTACAGTACAGATTAAATATATTAAATGAACTATTTGTGAGTGGATTGAAAATGGATATATCAAGGCAGCAATGACTATGAACACTAATGCAAGTCCCATATTGGTCATTGGCCCTGCAATGGATATTCTGCCGTTAATCTCATCACTCATTTGATCTGCATAGGTGTTGACTGCACCTGGTGCTGCAAAAACAAATCCCAGAAATGCTGTAACTAATGCTATTACCAATCCTAAAGGCCATAACTTGAATTCAGCCCAGTAACCATATTTCATTGACACGAACTTGTGTCCAATCTCATGCAATAGGAATCCTGCACCAACGCCAATCATGACTATTGGCAGGATTGAAGCAATGCCAAATAGGTCTGTTCCAACATTTGATATTGCAAAACAGATTGAAAGCACTGCAAATGCAATCAGCAAGTCTCTTATTTCATTTCTTGTAAATTTATACATACTCTTAACTCTCTGATTTTAAATATAAAGTTTTTTCTATTGAGTTTTCCTTTTTTCACTTTTTGACCAATTTTCACAACTGTCATCTTGCTTAATCAGCTTTTCATGATATTTGCAAAAGAATTGGGTGCATAAGTCTGTGTCAAACTCCAAATATTTGCAATTGTAACATTCTTTCTCAATATTCTTTTCGATATTCTTTTCCATATTTATAGTATACTTTTTATACTATTTAAGATAAATTTATAAATATATTAAATTTTATATAATCAAGAAGAATTTCAAAATTGAATATTGGATTAATTAAAAGAATTAGGAGAATTATTATGAGACATATATCAGTAGCTTCTGCACCTGGAAAGACAATTCTTTTCGGTGAGCATTCAGTAGTTTATGATGAACCGGCTATTGCAGGTGCAGTCAATAAAAGGGCTACAGTTAGCATTCGCAGATCAAATAACAATTACTCCACATTAAAGTCCAATGATTTAGGTTTTGAAGTTAAGATGGACACTCGTAGAGGAACTTATACATTAGTTAGAGGAAAACCAGGCATTATCCGTTATATATTGAATGCTATGGGAAAGTTCCATGATCACAGTAACATTGACATGAGCTTGTCCCTTAACTTGCCTATCGGTTCAGGTTTAGGTTCTTCTGCTGCTGTAACTGTAGCAACAATAGCTGCATTGCATCATTTCCATGGAGTTGAATTCAATAAGGAAACCCTTGCACATGAAGCTCATGGAGTGGAAGAGGATGTTCAGGGAATTGCCAGTCCATTGGATACCTTGATAAGTACATACGGTGGGCTAATCTATCTGTCCCGTGAGAAGAGAATAGTTCGCTTCGATAGTCATTTGGATGCTCCATTTGTTGTAGGATTCACCAATAAATACGGAAACACTGCAAAAATGGTTAAAAACGTTAAGACATTAAAGGAAACCTATCCGGAATTGGTGGACCCAATCATTTCCACAATGGGAAAGATTGCAAATGAGGCAAGAGTTGCTATCATAAAAAATGATGTGGAAAGGATTGCTGAACTTATGAACTTGAATCAGGGGTTGCTTGACTCTTTAGGTGTAAACACCTATGAATTGTCCAGAATGATTTATACTGCTCGTGACAATGGAGCCCTTGCATCCAAAATCACCGGTTCTGGTGGTGGGGGAAGTATAATTTCCCTATGCAGTGAAGAGACAATAGATGAAGTTGCAGAAGCAATCAATGTTGAAGATAAGACAATTAAAGTCAAGTTCTCAAAGGATGGTGTTTTAGTAAATAGGAGAGCTCCTCCTTTACCTTAATGAAATGCAATTTTCATTTTTATATTATTTCATTTATTCAATTTCATTTATTCAATTTCATTTATTCAATTTCATTTTAAAAATGGATTATTATTAGATTTTTATTAGTGTGATTTTATGATTATTTTAAAGATTGGCGGAAGCATATTAACTGAAAAGGATTCAGCAGAACCTAAAGTTGATTATGATAACTTGAATCGTATTGCAGAGGAAATTAGACAGTCTTTATATGCTGAAGAAATCAGCAATGACTTGATAGATGGCCTTGTAATCGTTCATGGAGCAGGTTCATTCGGTCATCCTCCTGCTAAGAAGTATCAGATTGGACAGCCTTTTGAAATGAAGGATTACCTTGAAAAGAGAATAGGGTTTGCTGAAGTTCAAAATGAGGTTAAGAAATTGAATTCAATCATCTGCGAATCCTTGATTGAACATGGCATTCCAGTTATTGCAATACCTCCATCTTCATTTATAACTTCACACAATAAGAGGATCTATGACTTTGACTTGAATTTAATCAAGACATACCTTAGTGAAGGATTTGTACCTGTTCTCTTCGGAGATGTCGTTATTGATGATGAACTAAAGATAGCGGTTATATCTGGAGATCAAGTCCTTCAATACATTGCTAAATTCTTGAAGTCTGATAGGATTGTCCTTGGAACAGATGTTGCAGGAGTCTATACCAAGAACCCTAAAACACATGATGATGCAGTTCATATTGATGAAGTGAACTCCATTGAGGACATCAAGTTCTTGGAATCCACTACCAATGTTGATGTAACTGGGGGTATGGTGGGTAAGGTAAAAGAGCTTTTAGACTTGGCTGATTATGGAATAAGCTCTGAAATCATCAATGCAAATGAGGAAGGAGCCATTGCAAAGGCTTTGCAAGGCATGAAAGTGAATGGAACTAAAATCTGCAGAAAATAATTTTGGTTATTTTTCTATTTTTTACTATTATTTTTCCATTCAACTATTATTTTTTCTTTTTTAGTATTATTCAACCCTTTTTTTAAAGAATTTTTTCTTAGAATACTCTATTTTTACCCAATATTTAAATATAATGAAAATAAAAAATTATAAATAGTTAAAATATATGCAATTTTCATATATTTTGAATTTAAAAAATTAGAATTAATATTAAGTCGGATTTTAATGTTTTTAAATTCATTCGGGACCTAATTAAACACGTAAGAATATTTTATTTAATTTAACTTTTATTTATAAGGGCTTTTTTAAATTTAATTTTTCTATTTATAAGAATTTTACATTGATTAGTTTAATTTATATATTTAAACTACTTTTAAAGGTTTACTATTTAAAAAATAGTTGATTATCTAGAGTTTATAGATTGCTTTTTTTAGGTTCTAATGATTTAATAGTGCTTAATATTAATTTAAACATATTATACTTACATTTTATTAATAATTAAAGAGGAAACAATGATTTCAGATAGAAAATTAGAACATCTCATGATTTGTAAGAATTATGATGTTAATTATAAGGATAAAACTACAGGCTTTGAGGATATTGAATTGATCCATAGGGCATTGCCTGAAGTTCATAAAGAGGAAATTGATATTTCAACAGAAGTTTTCGGTAAGAAATTGGAATCTCCTTTATTCATTACAGCAATCACTGGAGGACATCCTGCTGCTAAGGACATCAACAAGGAATTGGCTACTGTTGCAGAAGATAAGCAAATAGGTTTAGGTTTAGGTAGTCAAAGGGCAGCTATTGTCAATCCAGAATTAAGAGACACTTATGATGTTGTAAGGGAATATGCTCCAAATGCGCTTGTTTTAGGTAATATTGGAGCACCTCAATCTGATTTAGCAGAGGAAGCTGTTGAAATATTGGACAGTGATATTTTAGCAATCCATTTGAACCCTTTACAGGAAGCAATTCAACCTGAAGGAGATGTTGATGCAAGAGGATACATAGATTCAATAGCTGAAATATGCAAATCAGTTAAAGTTCCTGTTATGGCAAAGGAAACCGGTACCGGAATTAGTGCTGAAGATGCAAAGATTCTTGAAAATGCAGGAGTAAGCTTTATTGATATAGAAGGTGCTGGCGGAACTAGTTGGGCTGCTGTTGAAACCTATCGTGCAGATGACAGATATTTAGGAGAATTATTCTGGGATTGGGGAATCCCTACTGCTGTAAGCACTGCAGAGGTAGTGAATTCCGTTGATATTCCAGTTGTCTCTTCTGGTGGTATCAGATCAGGTCTTGATGCAGCAAAAGCCATTGCACTTGGTGCAGATGCTGTTGGTATGGCACTTCCTGCACTTAAAGGGGCTTATGAAGGGCAAGATGCTTTAGTCCAAATGGTGGAAAGATTCAATGAATCCTTAAGAATTGCAATGTTTTTAGTTGGAGCTTCAAATATCGAGGAGCTTAAGAATTCAAATCTCATTATCAAAGGTGAGACTAAAAACTGGTTAGAAGCAAGAGGATTCGATACAAAAGCATATGCTAAAAGATAATTGAAAGATATAAAAAGATTATTTAATGTTCTATTTTTTAATTTAAGAGTTTTAACTCTTATTTTTATATTATTTAGAATGTATTGTACTTTATAATTTGAAAATAAAACTCATACTAATTATTTTACGGGAAAAAACAAAAAGGAGGCAATAAATGACTGTAGAAGTTATTGCAATAGGTGGATATGAAGAAGTAGGAAAAAACATGACTGCAGTAAAAGTCGGTGAAGATGTAATCATATTCGATATGGGTATCCACTTAGACAGGATCAGCATTCACGAAGATACAGATATTGATAGAATGCACAGTTTGGATTTAATCGAAAGAGGAGTAATTCCAGACGACACAATCATGAAAGATGTAGATGGAAAAGTAAAGGGAATAGTTTTCTCACACGGTCACTTGGACCACATTGGTGCTGTTGCCAAATTGGCTCACAGATACGATGCACCAATCATCGGAACCCCTTATACCACTGCACTCATTGAAAAGCAGATTAAAGGAGAACGTAAATTCAAGGTAAACAATCCAATAAGGCCATTAAATCCTGGAAGCAAGATCAAATTGTCCAAGGACATTACCTTAGAATTCGTACAGTCCACTCACAGTATTCCTCAAGCAGTGTTCCCTGTATTGCACACCAATGAAGGAATAATCGTTTATGCATTGGACTTTAAGTTTGACAATCATCAAAAGGTTTCCCCGCCACCTGATTACAATAGGCTTAGGGAATTAGGTAGAAAAGGAGTATTAGCCCTTATTGTAGAGACTACCAATGCAATCAATTACACTGAAACAAGAACATACTCAGAAAAGGTTGCAAGAATCATCTTAGAGGACTTGATGAGAGAACCTTTGAATGCTAAGGAAGGTATGATTGTTACCACATTCTCTTCCCATATTGAAAGGATCCAAACCATTGCAGACATTGCAAAGGATGGAGATAGGGAAATTCTATTCTTAGGACGTTCCATGGAAAGGTTCTGTGGAATTGCACAGAATTTGGGAATCTTGAAATTGCCTGCAAACGCTTATGTTTATGGATCACCTAAAGCTGTTAACAAGGCTCTTATGAAAGCTGAAGAGGATAGGGACAAGTTCTTGCTTGTTACTACTGGCCACCAAGGAGAACCAGACGCTTTGCTTCCAAGAATAGCAAGTGGAAGAACTCCATTCAATGTAAAGAAAGGAGACAATGTCATATTTTCAGCACCTATCATTCCAAACCCAACCAATGCTGCAAACAGACATATTCTTGAATCCAAGTTAAAGGCAAACGGTGCAAGAATCTATGCAAACGCTCACGTTTCAGGACACGCTGGTCGTGAAGACCACAGAGATTTCTTGAGAATGCTTAAGCCAAAACACATCATTCCTGCTCACGGTGAGCTTGAAATGTTAGTTGCTTATGGAGAACTTGCAGAGGAAGAGGGATACAGAATAGGAAACAATATTCATATTTTAAGAAATGCACAAGCTCAGGTCTTTAATGGCCACTAGTTAATCTAATTAACTTATTTGAGTTTATTTCTTTAAAAAAATCATTATTATAAAAATATTTTTAATTAAGTATTTAATGAAGTTTCAATAAATATTAGTCTAGAGGGAGAATTATGTCTGATGTTACTGATGTCTTAAAACAATATTCCAAAGATGTTGTAAAAACCATTGAAGAGAATCTTGAGTGTATTGAACCACAGGATTTACAGGATGCTTGTCTTTACTTAACTAAAGCTGGTGGAAAGATGCTTAGACCAGCGCTTACTTTAATCTCTGCAGAAGCAGTTGGAGGAAAAAAGGAAGATGCATTGAAAACTGCTGCTGCTTTAGAGCTTATTCATACTTTTTCACTTATCCATGACGATATCATGGATGACGATGACATGAGAAGAGGAATGCCTTCTGTACATAAGGTATGGGATGAACCTGTAGCTATTTTAGCAGGGGATACATTATTCTCAAAAGCATTTGAAATGGTAATCGCTTCCAAAGAGGAAAATGCAAACCCTGAAAATGTTGCAAATGCATTAGCTACCGTTGCAGATGCATGTGTAAAAATCTGTGAAGGTCAAGCTTCTGATATGAGCTTTGAAGGAAACTTTGATGTAAAAGAAGCGGAATATTCTGAAATGATCTTTAAGAAAACCGGTGCATTGATTGCTGCAGCCACTAAAGCAGGAGCAATTATGGGTGGAGCAGATGAGAAAGAAGTCAATGCATTATATGAATATGGTCGTATGATCGGTACCGCTTTCCAAATCCAAGACGATTACTTGGATGTAATCAGTGATGAAAAGGACCTTGGAAAACCTGTAGGCAGTGATATCGCTAAAGGAAAAATGACTCTTATGGTTGTTAAGGCATTAGCTGAATCTGAAGGCGAAGACCATGAAAGATTACTTGAAATCTTGAAAGATGACAATTGTTCACAAGAAATGGTTAATGAAGCGATTGATTTATTCAATAAATATGGCTCCATTGAATATGCTCACAATCTCGCTTTAGAAAACGTTGATGGTGCTAAGAAAGTACTCGAAATATTGCCTGACTCTGAAGCTAAAGAAATGCTTATTGCTTTAGCAGATTTTGTTATAGCAAGGTCATCTTAATTTTAGTATTTTCTTATTTCTTATAATCTCATTTTTAATTATTTTCACTTTTCACTATTTTTTTAAATTTTATCTATTTTTCACTTTTTTTAATCCATTTTACCCTATTTTATAAGTTTTTTAAGTTAAGTTTATAAATAATTTAATTTAAATTAATAATTATAATAAACTAATTTATTTTTTAAAAAATAGTTAATGGGGAGGTTTATGTGGATTTAAGGCGTTTATTATTGGTATTTCTAGTTATTGCAGTGGTTTTAGCAAGTTCTTTCTTTTTATTAGGTTATGATGAGACTGTAAAATACACTAGGGTTGGCCTTACAAACACTTCCAGCATTGAAATGCCAATAAGTGATCAATCTACAAATTCAGTAATTAATAATGGAATTTATGTTATTAATGACACTAAGCATGATTTAACACTAATGTATTTTAATAGTGAACAAGGCAATCAAATTGCGGCTGTTGAATTGGAGTATATCCGCAATGAATTTGCAGCCAATGCTGTTCAAGAGACCTTAGGAAATCAGACTGTTTGGCATAATGAAGAAAATGGAACTTATATGGCATTTATAGGAAATCATATCACTCATGATAATATTCTAATCATCTGTAAAGATCCTGAAATGCTAGAGCATATGATTGCTTCTGCAAGATATGTATACTTCAATGAAGAAACAAACACTACAGAAACTATAAATGGTGAGAATGCAAGTGCTGCTCAAAATGCAAGCAGTTCTGGTGTTGACAGTACCAAGTCTGCCTCCAATCAATCTTCATCAAGCAATGTGCCTGCAGGTTACTATTGGTCTGGCCAAGATGCGGATTATATTAGAGAATATGATGATGCTAATGGTGTTCATCATATAGACCGTCTACATGGTCCTAATGAAGCTATTGATACAGTTAACAATAAACATTATACAAATGGTGTAGAAGATACAGAGGCATATAATAAAGATTTTAATTAATTATTAATTTTTATTTTTCTTTATTTTTATTTTATTTGGTTTATTTGTTCTATTTTTTCTTTATTTTTATTTTATTTGGTTTATTTGTTCTATTTTTTCTTTATTTTTATTTTATTTGTTATTTCTTCTATTTTTTCTATTTATTTTTTAATTTTTTCACTTCTTTTTCATGTTTTTTCAACAAATATTATTATGTCATATGATTTTAGATTAGTGTCATTAAATTTAAGAACGAAACATTTATATACTAGTATGCTTATAATACTTATTGTGATTAGAAAAACTTGAGTAAACTTAAGTCGTGCTTATTTTTTTCAATCATTAAAAATTTCATTAGAATTTAGAAGTTTAAAAAAGGATTTCTATTAGTGAATTAGTGTAGCTTTCAACCTCTCAACTGTTTAACTTTAACACCTTTTGCTTGGATATATATCCTCACTGCACTAAATTTTAATGGTTGATTAAAATAAGATCTAATCCAATAAATATCACATCAAAAATTATAAGAAATTATCAAAAAATAAAATCAATCTTATGTATTTATTCATAAGTAAGGAATATAACTGGGGGTGATTTATATTCCTTGTGATTTGGATAAGAATTGGGGGTGATTCTTATTCAATCGAACTATTGAAGATACGTGGATTCTATGGAATATGATTTGGGGGTGAATCATAATCCTTAAGATTTTGGATAGGATTCGGGGGTGAGTCCTATTTAGGAAAAAAGGTACAGGGGGTGTTATCTTTTTTCCATTTAATCTTTAAATCATTTTCTTTTCCTTCATTTTCCTAATCTCTTTTTTTATAAATTATGCCCTTAAGTTTAAGAACAAGTAATTACATATTAATATATAGAAATATTTCATGTTTTTATTTTAATCCAATTAGGTGAGTATATGATTAAAAAATATAAGTTTGATGAAATTGCAGATATTTTCACTGGAATTAGAGTCAAACGTTATCAAAAAGGTATCACAGTAGAGCAGAAAGTGCTGAAGAAAACATATGAAGACAGTTCAAAAATTGAAACCGATATTGAACTTGTTTCTGAGGACATAAATCCTAAGTTTTACTCAAGGAAAGATGACATCGTAATCTTACTTGCAGGGTCCACTGTAAGTAAGCTTGAAAAAGAGGGAATAATTATCCCTATGTATTATGCTGTTGTGAGGGTTAGGGAAGGATTTGATGTTGACTTCATCTATCACCTTCTTAAAAGTGACATTTTTCCAAGGGAATTGCATAAGATAGTGGAAGGAACTACTTTAAAAATCATTAAAACAACTCACCTAAAAAAAATTCATTTGCCTATTCCTGATTATGAAACTCAGGTAAATTATGGAAGATTATTTAAATTGATGGACAAAAGGATCAATCTAAACCAGGAATTAATCGAATTGGAAAGGCAGAATGAGAAATTGATCATGAAGAACTTATTGGAGAGATTAGAGGAAAACTGATCTATGTTGATGATTATGATTATTTAAATTAGGGGTTATGGTATGGAGAATATTTTAGGACGTCAATTATGGTCCATTTATGAGGATTTGAAAAGGGAAAAGAAGATTGGTTTCTTAACTGATGATGAGTTTCAAAAGTATTTCCTAGGTTTTATTTCCTATAAATACCTCTCTGAAAAATTAGAGACATATGTCAAAAATGAATTGAAAGATGTAAACCTTAACTTTGAGGATGCATATTATTTCAAAGAGTATAAGAAATCCTTAAGAGAAAAGTCAATTGAAGATATAGGATACTTTTTAAGCCCTAACCTTTTATATAAAAACATAGTTTCTTCAAAGAACTATGGAAATATCATTATTGAAGAATTAGGCAAGGCATTTACTGAAATCAGTGATTCTTCAGTAGGAAGAGAAAGTCAAGAGGATTTCCAGAACCTATTTGAAGGGGTGGACTTGAACGCATCCCAATTAGGTAAGAAAATGGAAGATAAGAATAGGGTAGTATTCAATATTTTAGATGCTTTGAGCTCTGTCCACTTTGATTTGGATAAGGAAAGCAGAAATAACTCTCTTTTAAGCAAATCAATTCTTGATAACAGAAAATTCAATAGGAACGATTATTCCTCTTTAAGCTATAAAAGAGATGCACGCTTAAGAAAGAAGAATAATGAATTGGAAATCATATCAAAGAGGAATTCAAATCATATTGAAAATGATTTCAAGGCTTTGGATTCATTAGTTGATAAGAAAATGCAAAATGTTATTGAGCCTAGTTTAAGTTTAATAAATGCAGATAATTATGATTTTGATGAAAACAGTTTAAATAAGGATAGCTATGAGCTAGAAGATGAAACTTATGAAAAGTATATAGATAATTTAATTGGAAACAGTTTTGAATATCTATTAAGCGAGTTTTCATTGAATTCGTCTAGTTCTTCAGATTACTACACTCCTAATGAGGTATCCACTTTAATCGCTAAATTGATATCCTCCCAGAAAACACATCTCGATTCAGTTTATGACCCATGTTGCGGTTCAGCTTCCTTGCTTTTAGAGGTGAATAAGGAATTGCCTTGTGATTTTATTTGCGGTCAGGAACTTAATGCTTCTTTCTATAATATTGCTAGAGAAAACATGATTCTGCATAATATCCATTATAAGGACTTTGACATCAAGCAAGGAGATACACTGGAGCAACCTCAGCATTTGAATTACACATTTGATGCCATTGTTTCACAAATTCCATTCAATTCCAAATGGACTGCAGACAGGAGTTTTCTGGATGATGTAAGGTTTAAGCAGTACAATATTCTTCCTCCACATTCAAAAGGGGATTATGCATTCATTCAGCATATGCTTTATCACTTGAATGAAGATGGCATAATGCTTGTTGTTGTCCCTCATGGAGTTCTATTCAGGACTGCTGCTGAAGGAAAGATCAGAAAGATGATTGTTGGTAAATTCAATTATCTTGATGCTGTCATTGGACTTCCTGCAAATATGTTCTACAGCACAAATAATCCTGCATGTATGATGATCTTTAAGAAAAACAGGGATTTTGATGATGATGTTCTATTTATAGACGCTTCACGTGATTTCAATAAATTCAAGTTAATCAACAACTTAAGGGAAAAGGATATTTATAAAATCGTAAGCACTTATTATTTAAGGGAAGAGATAGAAGGATATTCCCATAGAGCAAGCTTAGATGAACTCAAGGGAAATGATTTCAATTTAAACATTCCTCGTTATGTTGATACATATGAAGAAGAGGAAAGCATTGACATTAATGATTTGGTATCAAGACATAAATCTGTAAGTGATAAGATTGAAAAAGTTACAAAAGAGATTGAAGAGGCCTATAAAGAGTTAAATATTGACAATGACTTATTTAGGTAGTTATCAAATTCTCTTAATTTTTTTATTATCTTTTTTTCTAATTCGTAATTTTTTCTTTTTATTTTTGGCATAATTTATTTTCAAATGCTCTTGGGATATTGGTTTATACTTATTTAAATAATATTATAATCAAGGAACATGTATTTTTTGGTGAAACAATTTTAAAAATTTTTAAGATAAATTCATTGGAAATTACAGTTTCTTCACGGAAAATACTTAAAACTGCAAGTTTAATCAAAGATCTATTATTGCATAATAGTTCTTTGATGAAAATTCATTTGATTATTCTAAATAATTCTATAAAAAATCATTACATTCGTCTTATCCATATTTAGAATAATCAAAATTTTTTTTAAATAAAATGGATTAATATCTAAGTTTTTTTTTAAATTTATTTTAGTTTTTTTAAATCTATTTGATTTTTTTAAGGTTAATTAACTATTTTTTGTACTATTAATAGCAAACTATTTATATAAATAATAAATATATTTATATTCATAGAATTATTAACTATACTTTTAGAATATTCTTTTAACATATCACCCCCTTTACATTAGTTTCTAGTTTTCTTTTTTTGGTATAGTTTATAATTCAGGTTTAGAGCTTAGATTTTTTTAATCTAAGTTCTAAACATTAATCCTTTTTAATTAACTTTTTTTTAAATTTTCATAAATATTTAATAATGTGAAAGGTCAAAATTATAATTGTTATTTTGATAAAAATTTATTCAATTTATATTAGGTGAAAAAATGAGTAAAACTTATATTTTTGGTCATAAAAGTCCAGATACCGATTCAATTACCTCCAGTCTTGTAATGGCTGATTTGGAGGCAAAATTAGGTAATGATGTTCTTGCATGCAGATTAGGAAGTCTTAATAAGGAAACTGAATATGTATTGAATTACTTTGGCATTGAAGCTCCAGAATTAATTGAAAAAGTTGAAGATGGTGCAGAAGTGATTCTTGTAGATCATAACAGTCCAAGCGAATCTGTTGACAATATAGAAAATGCAAAAATCTTAAAGCTTGTAGACCATCATAAAATAGCTTTTGAAACTTCTTATCCATTATTTATCAGAACAGAGCCTGTAGGATGTACAGAAACTGTTTTATTAAAATTATATAAGGAAAACGGATTCACTCCAGATAAGAAAATCGCATCCTTAATGTTGTCTGCAATTATTTCCGATACCTTGCTTTTAAAATCTCCAACTACCACTGAAGATGATAAAAAAGCAGTAGCAGAACTTGCAGAAATCGCTGAAATCGATTATGAATCATATGGATTGGAAATGTTAAAGGCAGGAACTGACTTATCCAGTTTCACAATTCCTGAAATCTTAAGCTTAGATGCAAAGCAAATTGACTTTAAGGATGTCAAATCCATTGTCAATCAAGTGAACACTGCAGATATCGCTGATGTAATGGAAATGAAAGCTGAATTGGAAGCAGGAATGGAAAAGATCATTGAAGAAGAGGATTTAGACTTGTTCATGCTTTTAATCACTGATATTGTAAACAGCAATTCTCAAGTGATTGCACTTGGTAAGGATGCTGCACTTGTAGAAAAAGCTTATGATGTAAAATTAGAGGATAACACTGTCTTATTGGAAGGAGTCGTTTCCCGTAAGAAACAAGTGGTTCCTATCATGACTGAAAATGCTTAAATGCATTTTTAGTTTTATTTTTTTAATTAAATTTTAAAAATTTTTTAATATTTTTATTGAAATTTATAAAAATAAATAATTATTAAATTTATTTTTTAAATTTATTTGTTTATTAAAGGGGGTAAAAAATGTCAAAGTTCTGTCCAAATTGTGGTCATGAAAATAAAGATGTAGCATTATTTTGCGGAAATTGCGGCAATAGATTAATTGCACCAAATTTTTCCACTAATTTTAGAGATACAGGCTCTTCAACTAATGGTTCTTCCACAACTTCAAAGCCTAGCAATGCTTCAAATGATACTGATTGGCTTTCCTGTTGTTGTGGATCTATTTTAATTTTATTTATAATAATGCTTATTATGTCAATGGGATGATTTAGGGATAAAATGGATTTCAATCAATTTGGGGACAATTTAGAGGATTCTGCTAATTTCTTAATAGAAAAACTAATGCAGTTGCATCCTTGGGATGATGAATGGAAATATAATATTGCAGTTAAATTGGTTCCAATATATAAAGAAGTAATTGATGAATTCAAAGAATATTTTGTGTTCAATGAATTGGAATTCACTGAAGAAAATTTTGACAATATAATTAAATTTTCATCCATTTTAACTAAAGATCAACTTAAGCTTCTCTTTATGGGGGATTTATCTGATATTCCATTGATTTATGATGGCAAATACTTAAGTGATGATGAAAGGATTGACTTATTGATTGAATATAAAAATCGTTTAAAAAAAGTCGATTCTAATATTTATTTATTCTTTAATCATGTAGAAAATTATTTAGATTAATTTTTTTCTTCTTCTTTTTTTCACTACTTTTTTAGCTATTTTTATATATTTTATTAAACATACTATCATATAATTAAATGTTGTTTTAGGTGACACAATGTTTTATAGAAAATTAGGGAGAACTGATTTAGAAGTATCTAATTTAGGTTTTGGATGTATGCGTTTGCCTCATAAGGAACATTTTTATGAAATTGATGAGGCAGAAGCTACTAAAATGTTCGATTATGCAATTGAACATGGAGTAAACTATTTTGATACCGCTTATTCATTTCATAGTAAAAACAGGAACTTAGGAGGAAATGCTGAGCCTTTTTTAGGCAAATACCTTGCAGAAAAGGGCATTCGTGATGATGTTGTCATACAAACCAAATTACCTGGATGGCTGGTAAACAAAAGGGAAGATATGGATAAGTTCCTTGATTTGCAGCTTGAAAGGTTGCAAACTGATTATATTGATGTTTACATGTTGCATTCCCTTAAGATAGACTTCTGGAATAAGCTATATGGTATGGATGTATTGGAATTCTTGGACTCTATCCTGGAAGATGGCAGAGCTAAATATGTTGGTTTCTCATTCCACGATGACTTGGATGTTTTCTTCAGCATTATGGATTCCTATGATAAATGGGATGTTATTTTAACTCAAGTGAACTATCTTGATGAAGATTATAAAAGCGGTCTAGGAGGTTTAGAGTTTGTAGGAATGGCAGGTCTTGGAAATGCAATTATGGAACCTCTCAGAGGCGGAAGTCTAATCAATAATATTCCAGATGAAGTTCAGGCTCTTTGGGATACTGCAGATAAAAAAAGAACTCCTGTTGAATGGGCTTTTGAGTATCTATGGGATAAGCCTCTTGTAACTTCTGTATTCAGTGGTATGAGCAATATGGATCAAGTAAAGCAGAATATCGCTATTGCAGAAAACTGTGATGTCAATTCCATGAGTGAACATGACCGACAAATCTTAAAGGATGTCACTCAAGTCTATAAATCAAGGGAAGAGATTCCATGTACCGGCTGCAGATACTGTATGCCTTGTCATAATAAGGTGGACATTCCTCATTGCTTTAAACAGTATAATATTGCAAAAAGTTTGGATTATATTGATAAGACTGCTGCCCCTTATTTCTGGTTAGTTAACAAGGATGAAAGAGCAGACAGCTGCACTTTCTGTGGTGAGTGCAATATTCAATGTCCACAAGGCATCGACATCCCCGCAGAAATGGAAAAGGTATTTGATTTCTTCCATGAGGAAGATTATATTTAAATAACTTTTTATTTTTAATTGTT